>JAHEKK010000072.1 GCA_024638395.1 Gemmatimonadota bacterium
GTAGACAGGAAGGTGGGGTTGTTGCCACGAGCGATACGGATGGCGTCGTCCAGGGTCAGCGCTTCGGTCTCCTGAGCAGAGGCAGGAACCCCCGGTGCGAATGCCAGGGCCAGCGCGGCGAAAGCACACCCCAGTCCGCTGCGTCCCATCGTCGTCGGCTCCCGCTTCCTCATCGCTGCGCCCTCCGGGGATTCCTGTCCGCTCAGACTCAAGAAAGGGCCGAAGGCTCCGGCCAGATCGGCCACCCATCCCCACACCACGACCCGCTCACGACCTTTGTTCGTCCCGGCCGGAGCCCCCGGCGCATCCTTCCCATGGGAAAACTCGTGCCAGGACGGGAAACCCCCACACAAGACGTTATCGTTCATGGACTTATGGTATCGATACCCACCGGGCCGCCGTCGAGGACGCTGGTCGGTTCCGGGACTGGGTGTTCGAATCCGCACAGTCGAGGGGTTCGCCGGAGGATCTTGAAAGACCCGGGGCCGCCGGGCGTATCGAGGGGCCCGCCCCCCCGTGGCCAACGGCTGGCACGGCAGGGGGCGTCACCCCCACCCACGTACGGGAGCTCCCATCGTGTCTCTGCCACACCGCCTGCGGGCCCTGGTCACCCTGGCCGTCGCCGGGTCGTCGCCTCTGCTGTTGCCCGGTCCGGCCGAAGCCCAGCAGGGTCCGCCGCCCTGCAGCCAGCCGGAGGCCTCCCAGTTCGACTTCTGGCTCGGGTCCTGGGAGGTGACGTCGAACGGTCAGGTCGCCGGCCACAACACCATCGCTCGTGAGATCGGGGGCTGCGTGCTCCACGAGCGTTACACGACCCCCGGCGGGTTCGCCGGCGAGAGCTTCAACATCTACGATGCCAGCCGCGGCGTCTGGCACCAGACGTGGGTCGACAACGGAGGGCTTCTCCTCACCCTGGAGGGGTCCTTTTCCGACGGCCGGATGATGATGGAGGGTACCACGGTCGGCCCGAACGGAACGGCGCGACAGAGAATTACCTGGTCGGTCATCGACGGGGGACCCAATGTGCGGCAACTTTGGGAGACCTCCACCGACGACGGTGGTACCTGGACCACCGCATTCGATGGGACCTACGTTCCGGCCGACCCGGAATCGCCCTCCGAGAGCCCCCGTGAACCCTACTCCCTCGACAGCCCTGGACCGATACGCCCATGAACTCGGGGCCGAGCGCGTCAGGCGGAGTGTCCCCCTGGGGCCTCTCACGACATTCGGCATCGGGGGGCCGGCCGACCTCTTTGTAGAGGCGAGCACCCCCCGGGCTCTGACCGAGGCGGTGCAACTGGCCCGCGATCTGGGCGTCCCCTACTTCCTGCTCGGCCGGGGCGCCAACATCCTGGTGGGTGACGCCGGGTTTCGGGGCGTCGTCATTCGATGCGGTATCCGGACCCTCGAGTTCGGGCCGGGCAACGTCGTCCGGGCGGGGGCCGGGCTCGACACCTTCCCCGACCTGATCAACGCTACGGTGTCCAGGGGCCTCGGAGGCCTCCACCACTTCGTGGGCATCCCGTCGACCGTGGGTGGCGCCGTGTGGCAGAATCTCCACTTCCTGTCCCCGGCCCCCGAACGGTCACGAACGGTTTTCTGGGAAGAGGTGATGACCGGAGCCCGGGTCTTCACGCCCGATGGGGAGACGAGGGACGTGGGCGTGGAGCACTTCGGGTTCGGTTACGACTACAGTACCCTCCACGACAGCGGAGAGATCGTTCTCTCCGTGGACCTCCGCCTGGAGCCCACCCCCGTCGATGACCTCCGCCGGGTGATGCGGGAGAACCTGGCGTGGCGCGACGACCGCCATCCCGACCTCTGGTTGTACCCCTGCGCCGGATCCATCTTCAAGAAGATCGAAGGAATCGGCGCCGGGCGCCTGATCGACGAATGCGGCCTGAAGGGCCACGTCCACGGCGCCGCGCAGATCTTCCACAAGCACGCGAACATCATCGTGAATCTTGGGGGAGCCACGTCCTCGGAGGTGATGGCCCTCATTGACCTCGCTCGAAACACCGTTGCCCGGGAACTCGGGTACGAATTGGAGCCCGAGATCGGCCTCGTGGGCGAGTTCTGAAGCGACGCTCTCCGCCGATCCTACCCGTCCCGGCCGACCCGGCCGGCAATCTGCACGAGGGTCTCGGGGTGGATGCGGTGCCCCCCGGGGTGACTGAGCCGGACAACGGTCCGGCCGGAGGCGAGGATCCTCTCCTCCTGGCTTCTCTCGAGAGACGCGTCCCGGGTCGGATCCTCGTCGCCGTAGACGAGGGTCAGGGAGCGGCCCGGTCGGTCGGCGGGAAGGGACACGTCGCCGGGAAGATAGGAGCCCCAGATCACCAGGTGATCGATGGGCGTGTTCCCCAGGGCAGCCCATCGAACCGCCGTGTGACCGCCCTGGGAGAAGCCCAGAGCCACGGTCTCCACGCCGTCGGGGCGAGGCTTTTCCAGGATCTTGGTCGCGAGTCGATCCAGATAACGCACATAGTCCCTGATTTCAGTCTCACGGTCGGCGCGCGTCATCCAGCTGGCGCCGATTCGGGCCTCGGCTCCATGGCGGCCGGGGGCAACCTCGATATAGAAGCGACTCAGCGCCTCGGGAGCGACCACCACGCAGCCCATGCCCACCAGGGGCTGGAACCGGTGTATGAAGCGGGCCGCCAGTTGCCGGTACCCGTGGCATACCACCCAGATCTGCCGGGTGTCCGCATCGATCTTCCCGATCTGGGCGAAGCGGGCCGTACGGGTGACCTCCAGATGGCCTTCGTGGACCGTGGTGGGCAGGTCGGGGCGGGCGGGCTCGGTGGATCGGGTCATGGGTCGGCGGAAGCTGTGGGTCGCGCATCGAAATCCGCACGGCCGAGGGGGCGGCTGAAGCGAATCCAGACTCTGAACATGAGCATCGAGGCCACGGCTCCCAAGCCCGCCGCCAGGCCCCACCACAGTCCGACGGGCCCGGCTTCTCCCCAGAAGCCGTAGCGGAGAGAGATGGGCATCCCCACCATCCAGAATCCGAGGACGTTGATGAGAAGCGGCCTCAAGGTATCCGCGACGCCCCGCAGCACTCCGGCGCAGACGACCTGGAGCCCGTCCACGATCTGGAACACGCCTGCCACGGGTATGAGGGCGGAGGCAATGGCCAGAACGGCCTGGTCCTCGGTGTAGAGCGACGAGAGTGGCCCGGGAAAGAGAAGGAAGACCATGGCGCTCACGCTCATGACGAGTACGCAGAGGACCACGGCGGCCCCGGCGTATCTCCTTGCTGCGTCGGCGTTCCCGGCCCCCACCTTCTGGCCCACCAGAACGGCGGAGGCCTGAGCCAGGCCGACCGGCACCATGAAGGTCAGAGAGGCCAGGTTGATGGCCACCTGGTGACCGGCCATGGCCACCGTCCCGAGCCAGCCCATGACGATACCGATGGCGCCGAAGGCCCCGAACTCCAAAACGAAATGGCCACCGATGGGGGCCCCCACGCGGAGCAGCTTGGTCAGGGGTGCGATGCGGAGGATCTCTTTCCGGGGAGTCCGGAGATAGGGAGCGAGGGTGCGCCAACCCAGAGCAAGGACCGCCAATCCCATGAACCACCGGCTGAGGGAGGTGGCCCACCCCGACCCGACCGCCCCAAGGGCGGGGAGCCCACCGTTCCCGAAGATGAAGAACCAGTTGGCCACGGCGTTCACCACGTTGGCGGCCACGATGGTCACCACGATGGGCGCCACCCTGCCCACCGCCTGGAGCGATTGCCGAAACACGACGAAGCCGAAGAAGGGCACCATGCCGGGGATCAGGGCGGCAGCGTATCCCGAGGCGATCGGGATGACGTCGTCGGGTTGCCTCAGGAGGGTGAGAAGCGGCTCTGCCACAGCCAGAGCCACCGAAGACACGGCCGAAAGGGCCACCGCGAGCACCAGGCCACGTTGGATCCCCAGCTCGATCTCGTCATGGTCGCCGGCGCCGAACGCCTGTGACACAAGGGGATCCAGGGCGAAGAGGACCCCCATACCGAACACCGAAACCGCGAAGAAGTAGAGATTCCCGAGGGCCACCGCCGCCAAATCGCTGGCGGAGACACGGCCCACCATCAGCGTGTCCACCACACCCTGGAACACCAACCCGACCTGCACGACGGCCACGGGGAGTGCGAGAGCGGCAAGGCTGCGAAGTTCGGCGCCGGTCGGTTTGAAGCGGCCGCCAGAAGTGACCCGCGTCACCCGAGTCGGATCAGGGACCTTGGGGTCGGGCGCAAGACCATGGTGAGCCGAGGTTGTGGGAGGGGCTGGCCAGTGGAAGGAGTGGCCTAAGATGGCGGGACGGGCCGTCAGTGCCCAGAGGCCCGCCGAGGCCTGAGACGCCCCGTGCTCCCGATTGTGGCGCTACAAGCGGCCGCGAGGGAGAGTCGCCCTATCCGGGGCGGAGGAGCTAGCGGGCTTCGGGGATCCGCCGGCCGACGAGGGGCGCGAGAGGCGCACTCTGGAAAGCCGCTCGAGTCGTTGCGGGCATGGGAGTGGGGATCAAGTACGGACCCTCCCCGTGTTGCAGGGGCCCGCCGTCGAGGTAGTCCGACCTCATTTCAAACCGAAGCCCGAGGCGGCGAAACGCGTAGGCAAACACCAAACCGGCGGCCGTCCAAACCAGCAGGGTCCCGAGAACTGCGACCACGATTCCCCCCGGATGTCTCTGAACAGCCCCCTGAGCACCGTCGTCAGGCCAAGGCTGTCCGGGCGATCTCTTGCGGTCCCGGCAGGCCGGAATCCGCAGCGGATATCTCTACTTGTCGGCTCGAAGGGGGAAGAGGTTGAGGCGTCGTGGGCGATCGGACAAGGGGCAGGCTGGTGATTCCCTTTTCGCGGGCCCACATTGTGGGGGATCGGGCGCCCCTGGAGCTCACAAGCCTGGCCCGGGCCTTTCCGGAGAGGAGCCATGACACCACGCCGCCGGAGCCACTGGGAAGACACGGCCTTCTTCATCGGCGTCCTCCTGCTCACCGCGGGCGGCGGGCTGATGGTCCTGGCGGGGCTGGAGTTGGACCTCGCCTACGCCAAACTGGTTTGGGGCTTCGTCGGCTGCGTGTGGGGGGTCGTGCTGATCCGGGTCTGGATCTTCAACGAGACCCGGGACCGCTGACCCCTCCGGTCAACTGGCGGTACTTGGCGAAGTGGGCCAGGGCGTCGGCCTTCCGGCCCATTCCCTCCAGAAGCCGCCCCGCATTGAAATAGGCCTCCGCCACGCTCGTGTCGGCGCGGATGGCCCGCTCATACGCCTCGAGGGCCTCTGCCCCCTCGCCCCGGTCCTCGAGCACGACCCCCAGGTTGAATGCCGCCGTGCCGTGTTCCGGCTCCGCCAGCAGGGCTTGGCGGTAGTGCCGCTCGGCTCTGGCCAGGTCCCCCTGCTCGTGGAGCAGCCGCCCCAGATTCGCATGGGCGCCTGCGTGGCCCGGATCCTGGGCGATGGCTTCGCGGTACGCCGACCTGGCCCCCACGACGTCCCGCTCCTCCAGGCGCAGCCCTTCGTCGAACCACCATTCCGCGTCGTCGGGAGGGGACGTTCCCGGGTCCTCGCCGGCGAAGGGACCGATGGAGAACAGACCGGGCTCGGTGAACAGATCCGGCTCCTCGGGCCCCGGCTGGGGCGCAAGAGCCATGGCGACGGCCTCTCCCGTGCTCGCTTCCAGAGAGAGCTGGAGCTGCTCCGTCAGGGGGTCCCAGATCCGGCCGTGGGCGGTCACGAGGAGGCGCCCGCGCACGGTCCTCATCCCCATGGCAGAGAGTTCACCGGCCGTGGATCCCTCCAGCTGGCTCAGGGCTCGCCAGACCCGTCCCGTGGGCACGCCCGCCTGGTTGAGGCGCTTGCCCGTGCGCAGGACCACCACGTCCTGAAACGAGAAGCGGAACGCTCCCCTGGGTCCCCGCGCGGGGTGAAGAACCCCGGCATGCACGTAGCCCCGAACCTGCTTGGGGGTGAGCCCCGTGGCGGCGGCGGCGTGGCGGGTGGAGAAACTCACGCGGCCTCCCCTACCCCGAGGACGCCTTCTTGGAGCTGCCCTTCTTCTTGCTGGCGGAGCGAGCCGGCCCCTTCCGGGCGCCGCTCGAATCCAGGCTCGCCTTCAGGGCCTCCATGAGGTCGATGATCTTCGTCTCGGGCTCCTCCTGGGGAGCCATCGTAATCTGTTCGCCCTCGATCTTCTTCTCGATGAGCGCCAGCACCCGCTCCTTCACCTCGTCCCGGTACTTTTCCGGTTCGAAATGCTCATTGGACGCCTGCTCGATGAGTTGCTTGGCCAACGTGAGCTCGGCTGTATCGACTTCGCCATCCTCGAGGGGGACCTCCTCGAAGGACCGGAGCTCATCCGGGTACATCAACTGTTCCAGGATCAAACCTTCGCCAAGTGGCCGCACCATAACGAGATACTGCTTACCCCGGGCGGAGTACTTGGCGATGGCGACCTTCTCGGTCTCACGGAGCGCGGCCGACAGGAGGCGATAGGCCCGGGCCCCACCTTTGGCCGGACCGAGGAAGTAGGCCCGGTCCAGAAAGATCCGCTCGATCTCACCGGCGGGAACGAACTCGGTGATCTCTATGGTCTCCGTGGACTGCGCTTCGATGGCCTTGAGCTCCTCCGGCTCGAATGTCACGAATTGATTCTTGGCGAATTCGTAGCCCTTGATCATGTCGTCCCGGGGCACCAGGTCGCCGCTCTGGCTGTCGATGTACTGCTGCTTCACGCGGGATCCCGTCTCCCGGTTGATCCAGTTGAATCGGACCTTCGAGGAAGACTCTCCGGTGGAGTAGAGCTTCACCGGAAGAGAGACGAGTCCGAACGAAATCGTGGAGTTGGCAATCGGGCGGGCGCTCATGGATAAAAAGCTATAGGTTCGGGCCCCATGAGTGCAAGAAAACCCGACAACCCGGATCGCCTAAGCGCCTACAGGACAAAACGTTCCGCCTCCGCTACAAAGGAGCCTTTTGGCGGCGTCGGCTCCACGGGTATCGGTGGGATGTTCGTCGTCCAGAAACACCACGCGTCTTCCCTCCATTGGGACCTGCGCCTGGAGATGGACGGTGTCCTCGTCTCCTGGGCTGTTCCCAAGGGTCCGTCGCCCAATCAGAGGGACAAGAGGCTCGCGGTCCACGTGGAAGACCACCCTCTCGAATATGCGGAATTCGAGGGGGTGATTCCTGCGGACAACTACGGGGCCGGTCCCTCCATCATCTGGGACCGAGGGGTCTGGGAAGCCGTCGAGGACCCTGCGGAAGGCATGGAGAAGGGCAAGCTCCTGTTCGACCTGAAAGGCTACAAGCTCAGGGGACGCTGGACGCTGGTGCGCACGAAGGGCGGAGAGGCCAACCACTGGCTCCTGATCAAGGAACGGGACGCCTACATGGATCCCGAAGGGGGCACGGAAGACTACCCCGATGACTCCATATTCTCGGGTCTCACCGTGGATGAGCTGGGGTCCGGAGGCGATCACGGCGAAGCCATCCGCGCCCGTTGTCTCGAGTTGGGCGCGAAACGGAAGAGCTACCGGGCCGTGGACGTGGATCTGATGATGGCGGAGAGCCGGGAACGGCCGTTCTCGAAGGACGGGTGGGTATTCGAGATCAAGTACGACGGCTATCGGATGCTGGGGGAGCGCACCCCCGACGGGGCCGTCCTCATTTCTCGGAACGGAAACGACCTGACCGACACGTTTCCAGAGGTGGCGAGGGCGGTCCGCGGCCTCCCCTACCGGGACCTCATCCTGGATGGCGAGGTGGTGGTCCACGACTCCCAGGGCCTGCCCAGCTTCCAGCTGATCCAGAAGCGAGGCCGGATTCAGAAGAAGATGGAGGCGCAACGGGCCTCGGTGGCCCTGCCGGCGACCTACTACGCCTTCGATCTCCTGTCCTTCGAGGGCCTCGATCTACGGACTCTCCCCCTCCGGGACCGGAAGGAAGTCCTGCGCTCCGTGCTTCCGTCCATCGGTCCGATCCGTTTCTCGGACCACATTTCCGTCCGGGGTGAGGAGATGTATGAGCAGGTGGTGGGCCTCGGGCTCGAGGGCGTCGTCGGGAAGCGTGCGGACGCGCGCTACAGCGGGGGCAGAAGCCGTTCGTGGTTGAAGGTCCGCGCGGTCCATACGGGCGACTTCGTGGTCTGCGGATACACGGACCCGAAGGAGGGAAGCACGGGGTTTGGCGCCCTCCACCTGGCGCAGATCGAGGAGGGCACGTGGTTCTATGCCGGTCGGGTGGGCACGGGGTTCAGCAGCGTCCAGCGAAAAGAGCTCGGCGAGCGGCTTCGGGGCCTGCCGCCGGCCGACCCGCCCGAGGGACAGGGGGTGCCGAAGGGCCCGGGCCACCATTGGGTCCGCCCCGAAATCGTCGTGGAGGTGCAGTACAAGGAATGGACCGAGGTGGGACTCCTACGGCATCCGTCCTTCCAACGAGAGCGTGACGACAAGCCGCCGGGCGACTGCGTGCGCTCGGTGAGGGTCGGGCTGGAGGAGCCCGCCGGAGTCACGGACACGGGCGTGGACCGGGTGGTGCACTTCTCGAATCTCGACAAGGTGTTCTGGCCCGAGGAGGGGTACACCAAGGGGGATCTGGTGGAATACTACCGCCGGATCGCCCCGTGGATTCTCCCCCATCTGTCGGACCGGCCCGTGGTGCTCACGCGCTTCCCCGACGGCCCGTACGGGAAGTCCTTCTTCCAGAAGAACGCTCCGGATTTCGCCCCGGAGTGGATTCGGAGGATTCGACTCTACAGCGAGGGGTCGGAGCGGGACCTGGACTACTTCGTCGCCGACGATCTGGAGTCCCTCCTCTATGTGGCCAACAGCGCCAGCATCCCGCTGCACATCTGGCAGAGCCGCGTCGCCACGATCGCCACGCCCGACTTCTGTGTCCTGGACCTGGACCCCAAGGAGGCGCCATTCAGCGATGTCGTCCGGATCGCTCTGTTCCTGAAAGAGGTATGCGACGACATCGAGCTGCCCACCTACGTGAAGACGAGCGGCTCCTCGGGCATCCATGTGCTGATCCCCCTCGGGCGTCAGCTCACGTACGAGCAATCGAGGACGGTGGGTGAGCTGCTGGCCCTGGTGGCGGTCAAGGAACTTCCGGAGATCGCGACGGTGACCCGGCGGCCTTCGCAGCGCGACGGAAAGGTGTATCTGGACTACCTCCAGAACGGCCATGGCCGTTTGATCGTCGCGCCGTACTGCGTCCGCCCCCTACCGGGCGCCCCGGTCTCCGCTCCACTGCACTGGGACGAGGTCGGGCCCGGCCTGTCGATGGGAGACCACACGATCGTCACGATGCCCGAACGGATGCAACGCCTGGGGTCGGACCCCTTGGCGGGTCTCCTCACGGACGTTCCCGACCTCACGGGGAGCCTGGGACGTCTTCAGGAGCGCATGAACGGATAGGCAGGGGGCTATTCCCGCTCCCTGACGCCCCCTGTTTCCTTCCCCTTCCTCGTTGCACGCGAGGAGACCACCTCCTCGACCTTCCCGAGAAAGGTGTCGGCGTCGATCCTGCTCGCGCCCAGGAGGCCTTCGGAGGTCTCTCGGGCTTCCCTGGCCGGGCGGTAGAGGCTGAGCCACCGATCCCATCGCTCCCCTGCGCGCAGGACCGAGTAGAAGAGCCGCCTTTCCTTTCTGCCCGTGATGAGATCCAGCACGAACGCCACGGCGGACACCGGCGCCAGGACCAGGTCACCCAACCCGTCCAGGGCGAGCTTGATCTGAAAGATGACCAGGTCGCGAACCGCTACCCGGTTCGAAACCGGGGGGTCGTGAGGCTGCCGCCGGGGGTTGGACCTCACGACTTGTCCGGACGCCGGCCTGGCGCCAGGGCTCGGCCGGCGCCCTCCCTCCGGCCCAGACGACCCTCCGCCGCGACGTCCCGGAGCCTCGCTCACGAGACGCCGGCCCCCGCGGGAGGGGGACCCAGGTTCCGGGTGATCAGGGCGCTCGGATCGGGTCCGCGCCCCATGAATTCCTGAAAAAGCTCTTCCGGGTCGGCCCGGTCCCCCTGGGAAAGGATGGTCTCGAGGTAGCGTCGTCCCGTTTCAGGGCTGAGGACGCCGTTCTCCACGAAACGCGAGAACACGTCGGCCTCCAGGCTTTCGGACCACAAGTAGCTGTAGTAGGCCGATGCATAGCCCCCGGCGAAGAGATGACCGAATGACGGCAGGATATGGCGCTCCACGAACCGGTCCCCGGGTGCGAAGGGCCGCAGTTGCCGTCGAGCGAAGTCCATCACCGGTTCGCTACCGTCGTAGCGACTGTGAAGCGCGAGATCC
>JAHEKK010000073.1:0-3579 GCA_024638395.1 Gemmatimonadota bacterium
TGGTCTCGACGGAGCAGGAGGTTCGGATCCTCCGCCAGGCGATTACGCAGCTGAAGAAGCGGGAACGTATCGTCCTCTCGCTCTACTACTTCGAGAATCTCAAGCTCCGGGAGATCGGGCAGGTATTGAACGTGACCGAGTCACGGGTGTCCCAGATCCATTCCCAGGCCATCGGGAACCTCCGCGAAGCCCTGAGCGAGCTCGTAGACTGACGCAGTGCCCCCCTGCGGGGCATCGATCAGATCTCCGGACTGGTCTCCGGAGGACGAGGGAGCCGGACCTCTACCTGGGGTTCGGCTCCTTCGCTAGGGACCCCGTTGTGGAAGCGAACGCCGGCGCCGAAGGACTCGAACACGTCGGAGAGCTCCACCGGCCATTCGGCGAACTGTTCCCTCAGTTCCCGGGATCCGGGGTCGGTCCCGTGGCCGGACTCCCTGCCCTGGCCCTCGATGAGAAGGGCGGGCTGGCCGTCGCGGGGGGCCGCAGTCATCCGCAGGATACCGCGGGGGTAGCTGCGTAGCACGTTGGCCGCCACGACGTTCAAGGCCAGCAGCACCGCCCGGGTCAGGGCTCGGCAAGGCGCATAGGCGGCCGGCGTGGCGGAGTCGGATACGATATCGATTCGGAAGCGCTCTCCGCCGGGTTGCAGAGAGAACAACTCGGCCACCGAGTCCAATTCTTCCCGGATCGACAGCGGACGCGGATCATCCGGCGCCCGGTCGGAAAGCGTCCGCAAGGATGCCGCCAGGGTCTGTATCCGTTTGGCCTCCGTCGAGAGCGCCTCGCTGAGGAACTCGGGGTCGTCCTCCGCCCGAGCGAGCTCTGCCAGGCCGTAGAGGGCCGACGACCGGCCGTTGAGGTCATGGCAACCTCCCGCGAGGATCCGATCCGCGAGGCAGCCCCAGCCGGCGGCCGAGAGCAGCTCGGTGAGATCGGCAGGCGCCTCGATACCTTGAACGGGCGGGGGAATACTCACGGGCCCGGCGTCGTTGCTCTTGCGGTCATCTTGAAAACGGTCCATTAAGTAACAGATGTTTCTGTCGACCTTCGAGGAGGAGTGGCCCGGCGTCATCAGGGGCCACGGCTCCGGGGTCACCCCCACAGTAGGGTGGAAAGTGGCCCGTTGGAAATGGTACCCGTAGGAAACGCGCTCGCATGACGCTCCGAAAAAAGCCGGCAGCTCTCCCCGAGGAGCTCACGATGGAACGCATTCGGCTCCTGAAGGAGCGGATGCAGTCCGACTATTACGATTCGCCGAGGGTGGTCGATGCCATAGTCGATCGCCTCCTCGTCTCCGGTGATCTGGCTGACGCGCGCGAGTGAGCCCCCTGCGGGCTGAGCCGACGTCCGTAGAGCTGATCCAGGACGGGCGTTTCTTCCTCCCTGGCCCCACGGAAGTCCACCGTAGCGTTCTGGAGGCCCAGAGCCGGCCACTCATCTCGCATCGGGGCGAAGAGATGAGGACCCTCTGGTCGCGACTCCAGTCCGGCGTGGGGACCGTCCTCGGAACGACGGGGCCGGTGTGGATTTCCACCTCCTCGGCCACGTCCATGATGGAGGCGGCGGTTCGTTCCTGCGGGGCCGAGCGCGTCCTTTGCCTCGTGGCCGGAGCGTTCTCGAAACGATTCGTCCGGATTGCCAGGGCGTCGGGGGTCCACGTCGATGCGGTCGAGGTCCCACCCGACCAACCCCATCGCCCCGAGGAGGTGGCTGCCCGGGTCGCGGCGACGGATGCGGACCTGGTGACCATGGTCCATTGTGAAACGTCGACGGGAGTCCTCAATCCCGTTGACGAGCTGGCGGCCGCCGTCCGTCGGGCCTCCGACGCGTTGGTGGCTGTGGATTCGGTGTCGGGGGCAGGGGGGACGGCCGTCCGTCCCGGGGATTGGGGTGTGGATTTCCTTCTCACGGGATCCCAGAAAGCCTTCGCGGTCCCGCCCGGCCTTGCCTTCGCCGTTTCGTCCGACAGGTTCTTGCAGCGCGCAGCACAGAATCCGCGCCGGGGGCTGTACCTGGATCCCATCGCCCATCTCGAGGCTCAGGAAGAGCGGGGAGGGCCGCTGACCACGCCGGCCATTTCGTGTCTCTTCGCCCTGGATGCCCAGTTGGACCGTATCGAGGCCGAGGGACTCGAGGCGCGCTTCGCACGCCACCGGGGCATGCAAGACGACGTGGCGACCTGGCTGGCGGACCTACGGGCGGCCGGGGTCGACGTGGAGCGCTTCGCCCCGGAGGGGGCGGCTTCCCCGACCGTCACGGTGGTTCGGCTGCCGCCGGGCCTGGCGTCTGGATCGGTGTTGCGTGCCGCATCCGCCGCGGGGTACACGGTTGCGGCGGGGTACGGGGAATGGCGCGATACCCAGCTTCGCATCGGTCACATGGGGGATCACACGCGGGACGGTGTCGCTGGACTGCTGGCCGTGCTGGGGCGGATTATCGGGGGATGACGCCGTACCGCCGGAGGACCTCGACCGTCTCTGCGACGGGAAGGGCCTCGCGGGTGCCGAACCGACTCTGGACGGTCGTGGCTTTGAAGAGGGAGTTGTAGACCGCCTCCTGTGTGGCCTCGACGGTGGCCTGGAACAACGGCGACATGGCGTCGTTCGCCAGGGCGTGCGTTGCCTGTCTCATCTCGCCCGGTGCTCGGCGCACGGCCTCGGCGGTTGAGAAGGCCAGGACGTAGTCTCCCGATCCGTTGCTGGCGTAGGATCCTGTCCGGGCCAGCCCCATGATCGCCCTGCGGGCCAACCGTTCCAGGTTCCGCTCCGAGAGGGGGGCGTCGGTGGCGACGACCATCATGATGGACCCCTGCGCCTCCCCTGAGCGCTCTTCGGGCTGGCCGTCCTTCTCCCCGCCACGGGGGTCGACCTGCCCCTGAAAGGCGTATTGCCCCAGTTCCCGACCCACCGGGGCCCCGGCAATATCGAGTATGCCTCCGAAATTGGACTGGACCAGGACACCCACCGTGTAGCCGGTGGCCGGGAGACCGTCGGGAATGACCCGTGAGCTCGTTCCGATCCCGCCTTTCCAGCCGAAGGCGGCCGTGCCGGTTCCGGCGCCCACCGATCCTTCGGTGACCGGACCTCCGCGAGCTCCGTCGAGGGCCGATTCAACATCGGCGGGCGAGATGGGACGGGTCCGGATGTCGTTCAGCCCGCCGTCGTTGGTCTCGCCCACGACGGGATTGATGGACCTCACATCGTCCATACCCTCCTGGCGGAGAGCCCATGCCGTCATGGCGTCCGCGGCCTTCCAGACGCAGAGCGTGCACGTGAGGAGAATAGGGGTCTCCAGCTCGCCCAATTCACGGACCTGAGTCACACCGAGGAGCTTTCCGAATCCGTTTCCGACGTGGACGGCGGCCGGCACCCGGCTCCGGTACAGGTTGCCCCCGTGGGGCCGGATCGCGGTGATCCCCGTGCGGATGTCATCACCTCGGACGAGGGTCGTGTGCCCGACCAGCACCCCTTCCACGTCCGTGATGGCGTTGTGGGCTCCGGGAGGGAAGACGCCGACTTCGATCCCCAGGTCTCGGGCTCTAGGACGCGTTTCGTCCGACTGGGCCGCCAAGCCACCGGG
>JAHEKK010000073.1:3672-10280 GCA_024638395.1 Gemmatimonadota bacterium
CATGCCCGTGCCGAGGACGGTGGCGCCCACCAGGTAGGCCGTGCCGGTCAGCCCGAGGGCGAAAGGGACCAGGCTCACGGGCACGAGGACGGCCGCGTATCCAACCATGAACACCGAAATCAGTCGGCTCGACCCCGGCGGAATCAACTGGAAACCGGCACGGCGATAGTCATCCTGGAGGTTCCAGGCCAGGGCCAGCACATGGATCAACTGCCAGAAGAAGAGAATCCCGAAGAGCGCCAGACCGGGGAGTTCCACGGATCCAGAATGGGCCGTCCAGCCGATGAGGGCCGGCATGGCGCCGGGGACCGCCCCAACGGGGGTCGCCAGCGGCGACCGGAGCTTCATGGGCGTGTAGACGGCGTCGTAGAGCACTGCCGAGACGAGGGTCAGCAGGGCCGGGGTCCACCCCAACCAGAACCACAAATGGGCGATGCCCGCCACCAGCAGGAGCCAGCCGAACGCCCGCACGTGATCGGCCGGCAGGCGTCCGGAGGGGATGGGGCGCGATCGGGTGCGAATCATGAGTCCGTCCGGAACCCGCTCGATGTACTGGTTCAGGGCCAGGGCGCCCGACGTGGCGAGGCCCACGCCGAGGCAGACATGGAACAGGCGGGCCCACCCGACGGCCGGCGCCGAGGCCACCAGATAAGCGGCGGCCGCGGTCACCATGACGAACACCGTGATACCCGGCTTGGTCAGCTCCAGATACGCGGAGGCGAGGCTGCGGCCGGTCGACGGGACCGGTGCCGATGAGGGCGAAGCCCGGGGCAAAGGGCCTTCGGCGGCCGCCAAACGTGGGGTAGTGGGTGATGCGGCGGGGCTCACAGCAGTCCCTGCACGAGGCCGCCGTCGATCTGCATCGTATGGCCGGTTATGTACGAGGCTCCCTCGGAAGCGAGAAACGTCACCGCCCGGGCAAACTCGGCCGGGTCTCCTATGCGACCCATGGGGATGTTGCTCGTGATGCCCTTTTCCACTTCCTCGACGGTTTGTCCGCTGGAATCTGCCCGGGCCGCCAGGAGGGATCCCACCCGGTCCGTCGCAATGTACCCGGGGGCCGCCACGTTGCAGAGGATGCCCTCGGGGGCCAGTTCCCGGGATATGGTCTTGATGAACCCCACCACCCCCGGTCTGGCCATGTTGGAAAGAAGGAGGCCCGCCACGGGTTGTTTGACGGCAACCGACGTGATGGCCACCACCCGGCCCCATCCACCCTTCCGCATCTCCGGGATCGCGGCCAACGTGAGCTGTACCGTGGACATGAGGTTGAGCTCGAGCGCCTCGCGATAGGCGTCGGGACCGAAGTCGTCGACTCCCCCGGGGGGTGGTCCGCCGGCGTTGGCCACGAGGATGTCCAGGCGTCCGAACTTGCCGACGGTGTCAGCCACGATCCGCGTGCACACGCCGGCGTCCGAGACGTCGCCGGGGACGGTGAACACGGATCTGCCCGTCTCGCTCCGGATCGCTTCTGCCGCCTTGGAAAGAGCGTCGGCGCTACGGGAATTGATGGCCACGTCGGCGCCCTCCCGCGCCAATTCCGTGGCTACCGCCCTTCCGAGGCCTTTGGACGCACCTGTAACCAGGGCGACGCGGCCGTCCAGTCCCAGATCCACCGAGGCTTCCTTCCTTCCGAGTCGACAGGGCTCGAAACTGTCAGTAGGCGCGGGTTGCAGCAAGCACGCGAAACCCCGGGGCCGACTCAACGGTAGTACCCCTTGCGAGATACCATGGACCAGATGACCCCCACCTCCGTCGGTGATCGGCGGCTGCATGAGCGAAAGCTCTGGAGGAACGCCCTGTTGGCGTCCCTCCTGGTCCACTTGTGTCTGTTGCTTTTCTGGCGACCTCCGTCGGTCCTGATCTCACCTTTCGCGGCCGCAGGACCCAAGGCCGGAGACAGCCGCGCGGCAGCCGGTGGGATGCAGGCCATGAATGTGTTGACCCCGCCCAGCGTGCCCCTCACCGTCCCGATGATCCCTCTTCCCATCGAGTTGGAGATCGAGCCCGTGGAATTCGAGTCGGAACCGTCCTTCGACGAGGCTGCGGTGTTGGGGGAGAATCCGGGGCCTCCAGGGCCTCCGGGTCTAGAGAACGGGGATGGACTGGGAGACGGCGGGACCGCGATGGAGGGCTTGATGCGGATGGTGCCGCCGAGACCCCGGGGGATGATCATTCCACCCACGAACCGTACCCTTCGGGGTACCGAGGTCCAGGTGTGGGTATTCGTCAACGAGCGTGGACAGGTGGTTCCCGATTCGACCCGGCTCCGGCCGCCGACCAGAGACGGCGGCTTCAACCGGCGGCTGATCAAAGAAGCCGCGGAGTGGGTGTTCGTACCGGCCAAGCGCGACGGGCAGCCCGTGGCGGCGTGGTTCCCCTACACGATCAGCATGTAACGACCGGGCGCCGACCTAGAGGGCCAGCCTGGCGCCGCAGGCAGTGAGAAACGGGACGGCGCTGGCGAAAGGCTCCACGGCGGTGAGGGCGCGGTCTCCCCTCCCGCGGGTGACCTGCTAGGTTCGTGACATGCAACGAGGCGCAAAGCGAATCCTGTGGGTCGACGACGAGGTGGACCTGCTCCGGCCCCATCTGCTGTTCCTGCAACAGCGGGGGTACCACGTGGACGCCATACCCAACGGGGATGACGCCCTCGCCCTCCTGAAAGACAATGCCTACGACCTGATCTTGCTCGACGAGCAGATGCCCGGGCGCCGGGGGCTCGAGGTCCTTGAACAGATCAAGCGCGACGATCCCCACGCCCGCGTCGTCATGGTGACGAAGTCCGAGGAGGACCGGACCATGACGGAAGCCATTGGCCGCCAGGTCGAGGACTACCTGGTCAAGCCCACGAGCCCCCGTCAGGTCCTGTCCGTGGTGACTCGGATTCTGGAGGGATCTTCAATCCGGCAACAGCGGGCGGCGCAGGACTTCGCTGCACGCTGGCCCAACCTCGCCCGCCAGAGGGAGGATGCGGAGACGGCGACCGATTTCGCCGCGGTCTACCAGGAGCTCGTGGACTGGCACATTCGACTCGAGGCTGCCGGCGAGGCGGGCCTCCTGGGTACGGTCGAATCCCTGCAGGAGGACCTCCGGCGAGATTTCGGGCCGTGGGTCATGCACCGCTATCCTCGCTGGGTCCAGGGCGAGGCGGATCCTCCGGAGCTTTCCGTCGACGTGGTTTCCCGGCGCTTGGTCCCGCTCCTGGGATCCGATCCCGTGTTCTTCGTCGTTCTCGACTGCATGCGCCTGGACCAGTGGCGTTCCATCCTGCCCCTCTTGAGCCCGCTGTTCGAGATCGAGGAAGGCTTCCACTATTCCATCTTGCCGACGGCGACCCCATACGCCCGCAACGCGATCTTTTCGGGCCTGTACCCGGACCAGATCGCAGAGATGTACCCCCAGTGGTGGGATGCCTCCGATGACGAGGGCTCCCTCAATGCCCACGAGGAGCCCCTGCTGGAGGAACAGCTCCGGCGCCTGACTCGCCGTCAGGTGCCCGTGCATTACGAGAAGATCTTCACGGACCGCCGGGCGGATCAGGTCCGGGGGCGGGTACGGTCAGCCCTGAAGGAGGAAGGCACCGTCATCGCCCTGGTATTCAATTTCGTGGACCTCATGACCCACGGGCGTTCGGAATCGCCGATCCTGATGGAAGTGGCGAAGGACGAGGCGGCCCTCCGCGACCTCACCCGGTCCTGGTTCGAGCGGTCGACGGCCTATTCGGTCCTGAAAGAGGCGGCCAGTCGAGGGCACCGGGTGCTTCTGACCACCGATCATGGGTCGATCCATTGCCGTAGGCCGTCCACGGTCTTCGCCCGCCGTGACGCTACGTCCAACCTGCGATACAAGTTCGGCGGTGACCTGAGGGCGGAGGATTCGCGAACGGCGTACTTGACGAATCGGGCTCAGGATCTGCGCCTTCCCGAGGGCAACCTGGGGATGAGCTATCTGTTGGCATACGACGACTACTTCTTCGTCTATCCCACCAAGCTCAGGGAGTACCAGAAGCGGTACAAGAACTCGTTTCTCCACGGAGGCATCTCCCCGGAGGAGATGATCGTTCCGGTGGCCACCCTGAAGCCGAGACCCAGGTAGCGAGGGCCCTCCTCTGCGATCCCCGGGCAACGCCTCCTCTCGTCGGACCGTCGACGTTTCGGATCACGCGAAGTCGAAACCGGCGTAATCGAAGTGGTGCTTCGCATGCGGCTTGGACAGACTTCGTAGACCATGTCCACCTACCAGCGGATTCTCGGCTTCCTGCGTCCCCACGTCCCGGTGTTCACCCTCGGGGCGCTGGCCACGGCCCTCTTTGCTGCCCTCGACGCCTTTGCCTTCGTGTTGCTCATCCCGTTCCTGGAGACCGTCTTCGGCTCGCCGGGTGGTGGCGCCGCGTCGGGGGGGCTGTCCACGGTCCTGGAGCAGACGGTCGGCCGGGTCGTGGATCTGGACGGCGATCCCCAGGCGGCGGTTGGGGGCATCATCCTGTTCATCCTGGTCATCATCGTCCTCAAGAACGTTGTCGACTTCGCACGCAACTATCTCGTGGCGAGGGTCGAGCAGGGGGTGACCCGGGACCTCCGTGAGGCGGTATACGATCACCTCCTCGAGCTGGATCTCTCGTTCTTTGCCAGAACGCGGACGGGCCAGATCGTATCGCGACTCACCCACGACGTCGAGCAGCTCCGGACCCTGGTGACGAAGGAATTGGCGAAGACCCTCTCGTCCGTCCTGGAGTTCAGCGCGGCCCTGTTCTGGATGCTCTTGATCTCCCCGCGCCTGACCCTGGCCGCGTTCGTGGTCATCCCCCTGACCATGGTTGTCTGGGGTCCTCTCGTGCGGCGCCTGCGCCGTCGGGACCGGAGGGTCCTGCACCTGGCCGGTGAGGTCGGCGCTCACGTCCAGGAGACCGTGTCCGGGATCCGTCTCGTCAAGGCATCGTCTGCAGAGGCGTTGGAGCGCCAGCGTTTTCGAGCGCTCACGGGCGGATACTTCGACGCCTTCCTCCGCACGGTGAAGCTCCGGTCCCTGGCCGCGCCGATTACGGAGATGCTGGTGGCGTTGGGCACCGCGCTCCTGCTCTGGTACGGAGCGCGCATGGTCGTAGTGCAGGGCGCGCTCAGCGGCGAGCAGTTCATCGGATTCATCGTGCTGAGCACCAAGCTCTATGCGCCCGTGAAGTACCTGAGCAAGCTGCCGGCTCTCATTCAACCCGGCCTCGTCGGCGCGGAGCGGGTGTTCGAGTTCCTCGACGCGCCGGTGGAGATCAGGGATCGACCGGGCGCCCGACCCTTCGAGGCTCCTCGATCGGAAATCGAGTACCGGGACGTGTGTCTCGAATACCGGGCAGGAGAGCCCATACTTCAGGACATCTCCTTCAAGGTGCCCGTGGGGTCCGTGGTGGCGCTCGTCGGGCCCAGCGGCGCCGGCAAGACGAGCATCGTCGATGTTCTGGGGCGCTTCTATGAAGTCACCAGCGGGGCCGTGCTCATCGACGGAGTGGACGTCCGGGACCTGGAATTGGCCTCCTTGCGGGGCGCCCTCGGAATCGTGACCCAGGAAACCGTCCTCTTCCACGACACCGTACGAGCCAACGTCGCCTACGGGACGCCCGGCACCACGGAGGAGGAGGTGGTGGCGGCCGCCAAGGCGGCTCACGCACACGGCTTCATCACCGAACTCCCTGACGGGTACGGCACCGTCGTGGGAGAGCGAGGGGCCAGCCTCTCGGGCGGCCAGCGACAACGAATCGCCATCGCCAGGGCCATTCTGAGGGATCCTCCGATCCTGGTGTTCGATGAAGCCACCAGCGCCCTGGACGCGGAAAGCGAGCGGCTGGTACAAGAGGCCGTGGCGCACCTCCTGGAGGGCCGCACCGTCTTCGTCATCGCCCACAGGCTATCGACGATCCATCGAGCCGACTCGATCATCGTGGTGGATGAGGGTCGCATCGTTCAGCGAGGCACCCACGAGACCCTCATGGCGGAGACGGGCCTCTATCGCCATCTCCACGACCTCCAGTTCCCATGAGCCGTGGAGCCCCGCATCCGTCACGCCCTTCCCGCGGGGCTCCGAGGAAGCGGAGAGCCTCGGCGCCGACCCTGCGCCACCGGGTCGAATATCTGGCGTTCCGTGCCCTCGGCGGGGCCCTGGCCATGGCCCCAGAGGGCGTCGCCGACCGCCTGGGGGCTGGCCTGGGATGGTTGACGGCCCGAGTGGCGCCCGTCCGTTGGCCACTGGTCGTTTCCCAGCTCGCCCACGCGTTTCCCGAAAAGGACTCGGCGTGGCGGAAGGACGTGGGACGGCGATCCTACGCCCACCTGGGCGCCGAAGCGATCGCGATGGTGAGGATGTCGGGTCTCGGGCCGGATCGGGTGGCGGAGCGGACCACGCTCCACGGGTTCGAGGTGATTGAAGAGGCCCTTGCCCGGGGCCAGGGGGTCGTGGTGGTTACGGGCCACTTGGGAAACTGGGAGCTCGGAGGGGCGGCCGTGGCGGCCCGTGGCTTCCCCGTGGAGGTGGTGGTGGCCCGTCAGAGGAACCGTCTATTCGACGCTCGCCTCGAGCGCTCGCGGGAGGCGCTCGGCATGTCGGTGATCCCTCGCGGA
>JAHEKK010000685.1 GCA_024638395.1 Gemmatimonadota bacterium
ACCAAAGGCGTCACCGACTACTTCGTGGGCGGCCGATCCATGGGGCCCATAGCCATCGGCCTGTCGTTCTTCGCGACCTACTCCAGCACCAACTCCTTCGTCGGGTTCAGTGGGCAGGCATATGACTGGGGGGTGACCTGGTTCATCCTGGTGCCCTTCATCGTCGGCATGTGCCTCTTCGCCTGGGTCGCCGTGGCCCCCCGCCTCCGCTCTTTCACCGAATCCCTGGGATCCCTGACCATTCCCGACTTCATCGGGTTCCGTTTCGGCTCCCCGGCCGCACGGGTCCTGGCCGCCGTCATCATCCTGTTCGCCTCGTTCTTCTACATGACGGCCGTGTTCAAGGGAATCGGGAACCTGTTGGAGGCCTTTCTGGAGATCCCCTACAAGGCAGCGATCGTCATCGTCTTCTTCATCGTGATGATCTATACCGTCGTGGGCGGCTTCATCTCCGTCGTGAAGACGGACGCGGTCCAGGGCGTCGTCATGGCCATCGCCGGCGTGTTGCTCTTCCTGGGGACCGTGTCCGCGGCAGGTGGGCTGGGGTCTATCAGCCAACTCGCGCAGGATGCCGCGACGGCCCCCCTCCTGGAGTGGGGTGGCGGCGTGTCCGTCGCGCTGGCCCTGGGTGTGGTCTTTGCCGGGACAGTGAAGTTCGCGGTGGAGCCCAGACAGCTGTCCCGCTTCTACGCCTTGGAGAGCCGTGAATCGGCCCGGAAGGGCCTTTGGGTGTCCACCGTCGCCTTCGCGGTGGTCTATACCCTGCTGATCCCCGTGGGGCTCTACGCCCGGAACATCATCCCGGGGGGACTGGACGACACCGACCTGGTCGTGCCCCAATTGCTGACGATGGGTTCGGTCTTTTCGGACGGGACCGCCGCCTTCCTGCTCCTCGCCATGGTGGCCGCGGCGATGTCGTCGCTGGACAGCGTACTTCTGGTGATGGCGTCCACGGCCGAGAGGGACATCGTCGGCATGTTCGTGGAGCGTGATGACCGGGCCATGGTCCGTTCAACGCGCTTCTATGTCGCCCTCTTCGCCCTCATCACCGCCATCATCTCCCTGAACCCACCCGGCGGCATCGTGTCTTTGACCGCCCTGTCGGGCGCCGTCTATGGGGCGTGCTTCGCTCCTCCGGTGATCCTCGGACTCTATTGGCGCAAAGGGAACGGAAAGGCCACCTTGGCGGCGTTCACCGCCGGCCTGACCGTCCTCCTGACCTGGGGCATGACCCCGTGGGCCGACGCCCTCCATGAGGTATTTCCGGCCGTGGCCCTGTCCTTCGCGGCCTATATAGCCGTTGCTCTCGCCACACCCGAGTGGGACGCTGCGGACGTGGACGCCCTGTTCGCGGCCGAGGGCCTCCGCCACGAAAGTCCCTGATCGGTTGCTCCTGGCCCGGTTATCACCACCCGCTTTCCGAGCGATCGGCCGTCAGCATCGACGGTGGGCGCACCACGACCTCCACCAGCCGTGGCCAGGACCCGTCCGGACTCCGGATCAGCTCCACACGCATGGTATGAAGTGACCGGGAGTCGAACTCGTCCCTCAACCCCTCGTCGCCAGGGAGCTCCTCGTTCTCCGACCGGTCCACCAGCAGGGTCCACCCATCGCCCACGCTTCCCCGAATCCTGTAGCGCGGGGGTACCCACGGCCGGGCCGAGTGGAGCGTCACTCCACCGACACCCACGTCTCGTCCCAGATCCACCTGGATCCAAGCGCTCTCGGCGTGGCTGGGCGGGGCCCAGCTTCGTGTCGGATCGACCAGCCCGTCAAACGCGTAGGCCGCGGCGGCGACCGTCGGCGAAGGGCCGGTGCGGGCCGGTCGCCCCCGGGCCAGGTTGGCGACACGATCCACCCTCACGAAGCTCACCGACTCTCCGTCCCCCAGGGGGGTTCCGGCCTCGGTGAAGAGGCGGGCCCTGAACCACGTGGTCTCCGAAAGGGCCAGGGGACCCGAGTAGAGGACCGACGACGTGTCCGGGTCCGTCCCGTCGGTCGTAAATCGAATCTCGCCGTCGCCCATATCGTTGCGAACGACGACGGTGACCGAGTCGACGAAGCGCGGCGGATCGACCGGACTCGCCTCCGGCCCCTCCGGAAGGGCGCCCCGTACCGACACTTCGAGGGGACGCCGTTCGAAGAATCTGAGCCAGGGGAAGCCCCGGACCCGCCCTGCGGGATCGACCACCTGGAAACGGACGGGGGTGGTGGTCGTGAGTCGCCCCGGGCGCCTCCCACGGGCCCTCGCCCCGGCTGGATGAGACCCGTCCAAAGTGATGAGGACCCTGTCCCCCGGCAGGTAGGCTTCACTCTCGATGATGACCCCTTCGGCGAAGCGGTCACGACGATTGAGGACCGAACCGTCGAAGGTCGGGTCGGTTCGACCCGTGGCGACGATCCGAGCCGGACGGAGACCCCGCATCAAGACCGAATCCGCCAAGAAGACGCGGTGGTCCAGGCCGGGCGCACCATGTCCGGACCACAGCGCCTCCGCCATACGGGGCAAGCGGTGACGGAGGGCCGAAACCGCCAGAAACCCCTCCAGACCCGAAACGGACATCGCAGCCCCGGCCACGTCTCCCTCCTCGAGCTCGTACGCCTCG
>JAHEKK010000686.1:0-2136 GCA_024638395.1 Gemmatimonadota bacterium
TGGCGTGGCGGGGACGGCGGGGGAAAGCCGCCGCCGCATTCGGCCACCGGGTCCGGTTGGCAACGGAGAAGCCGCGCCGTATTCTGCGGCATGTCCTACGAGGCCGTCACTCAGGGGATTCGCGTCCGCGTCCAGCCCGATTTCTCCCTCTCCCAGTCTGATCTGGAAGAGGGGCGCTTCGTGTTCACTTATCAGATCGAGATGGACAACCAGCGCGACGAGGAAGTGCAACTCCTCTTCCGCCACTGGGGAATCCACGATTCCGTGGGCGAGGACTCGGAGGTCGACGGCGAGGGTGTGGTCGGCGAGCAGCCGCGTCTGGTCCCCGGCGGGACGCACAGCTACCGGAGCTTCTGTATTCTGAAGTCGCCGATGGGCTTCATGGAGGGACACTTCACTTTCGTTGCCGCCGACGGCAGCGAGTTCGAGGTCGCGGTTCCCAAGTTCGATCTGGAAGCTCCGTGGGGAAACCTGGGGGCCGGCGAGGAGATGAACTGAGGCTGGCCTCGTGCAGGTGTTCCGGCGGCTAGAACTCAGTCTCCCGGGAAGGCCACTCTCAGCGTTTCACCGGCGGGCAGCCGGGTCCATTGCCCGAAGAGGTCGCGCATGCGTTCCCTGATCCGGTCGAGCGCCGCGTCCTCGAGGGGCGGGGGGACCGGACGACCCGCCTTCTCGAAGTAGATGCCGGCCTGCTCGTTGAGCTGCTCCGCGGTCCACACGACGGCTCCCGCCCGTTCCTGATCCATGAGTCCCACTAGGTGTTCGGCGCGAACGGCCTGTTCGGGTAGCCCCCCCCGCGAGCCCTTTCCGGTCGTGTCCGCGATATCCCAGCCGGAGGCGATGAGACCGTAGAAGCCCTGGTCGAGCCCCAGCGTCGTCTCCACGGCGTAATGGGTGAGGTCGTGGAGGGCGAAGAAGAAGCCGCGCTGGCCGGGGTTGTTCTGCCAGGAACTGGACCCGTCGGCTCGCGTGCAGGTGAGGCTCGACCCGCCGTCGGCGTGTTTCTTGATGGCGATTTCCATGGAAGGCCTCCCGTGCGGTGATCCGAATTCTAGCTCGGTGGAACCCGCACGGTCGACCTTCGTGTCTTCCCTGGGCGCTCAGCGCCCTCGCCGGCCCCTCCGACGGGGCTTGTCGTCCTCACCGCGCAGCCCGATCGAGACGCCGAGCCGGAACGTCCACAGGTTCGCTTCGGTCCGCCGCGGGAAGATGGTGATGCTCCCGTCCGGATGGTCTTCGATGTCTCCCTCGCCGAGGTATTCCGCGATCCCGTTGGCGTGGTACTCTCCGCCCACGTCCAGGTAGACGGGCGTCCGTCCGCCAGCGAGTCGGAGTTGCAGACCACCCCGTCCACGCCGCTGCATCACCACGTCGTCGTAGTTCGTGGAATTGGCGAAGTGGTGCCAGTCGTCACTCCCACTCATCGAGGAGGTGGTCACGAAGTACCCCACGCCACCGACGAGCCCCACGTAGGGTCTGACGGGCCCCATCGGGGCGGCGAGTTCGGGCCCCACTCCGGCGAAGAGGATGTTGTTGTTCGTGTTGACGTCGAAGCCGACCCGGCAGGTGAACGAACATCCGTACAGGCGTTCGTGCCCGTAGTTGATGAAGCCCATATCGACCCGCATGCTGACGACGCCGGCCAGATCGATCGGGAAGCGACCTCCGATCGCGATGCCCCAACCGTCTTCGATGTTGTTCGCGAATTCGCCGACCGGCTCGGCGCCGATTCCGGCGATATCCAGGAAGGCCCGCGGGGAGTCCCAACGGTCCTGTGCCTCGACAAGCTGGGGCACTGCGGCCAGCAACGCCGCCGCGGCCAGGCCCTGCAGTTCACGTCTCATCCCCCATCCCCTCTCTTTGCCAGTACACTCTGCGAGACACCCGTCAGGGGCGGTCGCACAGCGTTGAAGGGGCAAGGAGGATGCCATGTCCGATCCGGTGCGGAGGAACCCACATAAATCATTTGCCAGGAACAACTTGAGGGATCAGGAGGTCTCGTCCTCCGGTGTGCCCTCCTGGCGCCGGCGCGTGGAAATGTCCACGAAATGGGACGGTTTGCGCTCCGGAACTATCGTCGGCGCCGGCCCCGAGAGGAGGAGGAGGGCCAGGTAGGTCATGGCGGGCAGCGCCATC
>JAHEKK010000686.1:2146-2604 GCA_024638395.1 Gemmatimonadota bacterium
TGGCGAGGACCGTTCGGAGCCGGGCCGCCCGCTCATCCAGGTCGCCGCGGAACAGCAGCAGGCCCCGCCCGCCGCCCAGGCGGAAGGACTCGTACAGGACCGGCGGAGTGACACCGGGCACGAGGCCGGACGCCATCCAGTTGGGCGGGGGCAGGGGGACCTCGGCCAACTCGCGTCGGATCGGCTCCGCACCGTTCGTGGCTTCCACCAGCCCGTCCCCATCCACGAGGGCGGCCTCGAAGCCGAAGATGCCGGCGAGGCCGCGGGGGTCGGGGTCCAGCGACAGTTCCTGTACCAGTGCCGCCGACTCGGTGAGCTGCCTCCGCCCCAGGTCGATCACCTGATTGCGAAAGCCCCGATCCAGCGCCAGGAGGACGGCCGCCCCCGCGAGGACCGGGATGAAGACCATGAGTGCGCTCTGCATGGCCGTCCCGCCGACCTCGTTCCGGCTCGACCGG
>JAHEKK010000687.1 GCA_024638395.1 Gemmatimonadota bacterium
TGCTGGCCTCCTCAGCTTCGACGGTGGGCTTGCAGACGACGAAACTCGTGATGCCCTTGTTCCCGGCACCCGGATCGGTCACCGCCGTAACGGTGAAGACCTCTCCGACTCCGGCATGGGTTATGAAGATCTTGCTCCCCGAAAGCCGGTATCCCGCACCGTCCCGGATCGCGCGAGTCGCGGTACCCGACGAATCGGAGCCGGCCCCGGGCTCCGTGAGGCCGAACCCGCCCAGCACCTCGCCACGGGCCAGGAACGGGACGAACCGCCGCTTCTGTTCTTCCGTGCCGAAGGACAGCAAGGGCGAGGTCCCCAGGGTGGTGTGCGCCGAGATGGTGATGGAGTGGCTCGCGTCGACCCTGGCCAGCTCTTCGATGACCAGGATGTAGCTGAGATAGTCGAGACCCAACCCGCCCAGCTCCACGGGCACCGGAACACCGAACCACCCGCGCTCTCCCATGGCCTTTACGTTGTCCCAGGGGAAGCGAGCTTCCTCGTCGAGTGCTCTCGCGACTGGAGCGATATGGTCCGCCGCGAAGCCGCGCACGGACTCCCGGAGCTCGAGATGTTCCTGTGTCAGATATCGGTGCATGCTGCCGGGGGAAGCTCACTTGGCTGGGGTGGCCCCGCCTCCCGCGCAACGGTCACATCCGTCACATCGGCTCCACTCGGGGACCTCACCAAGATAACCAAGTAGCGCCCGCCTACGGCATCCCCGTGACGAGGTGTAGCGTCGCGCAGCCTCGAGACGGGCGAGGGCGTCGGCTCGCGCGGCCGCCAGGATTCCGAGCTCCGGCACCCTGCCCGTCAAACGCCCCACGGGGAGGCCGGTCTCACCGCTTTCGCCGTAGGTCTCGCCCGCGGCGAGGCGCTCGAGGGCTTCGTTCGCATCTACGGCGCCGGCACGAATCAACCACCTCAACGCGGGCAAATGCGCACCGAATCGGCCTGTAAGATCCCTGCCCCTGAGGCCGGTCCCAGGTCTTCGGCTCGACGCTCGCAGCCGCCGGAGCACCCGACGCACGGTGCCGGGACTGGGGAAAGAGCGATCCACGAATCCCCGGGGGACCCGCCAGTCTCTCCGACAGACGAAGGCCAATGCGCGTGACGGCTGCCCATCCCGCCCCGCGCGTCCGGCTTCTTGGTAGTAGCTCTCCAACGACCCTGGGAACCCGTAGTGGACGACGCATCCCACGTCGCCTCTGTCGATGCCCATGCCGAATGCATTGGTCGCAACCACCAGATTGGACGCCCGTTCCAGGAATCGCTCCTGGACGCCCTTTCGTTCGTCCGGCGTCATGCCTGCGTGGTAGGCCTCGGCGCCGAGGCCCATGGAGGCCAGCACCCGCCGCAGGGACACGACCTGATTTCTCGTGGGCGCATAGACGATTGCCGCTCCGTGTCCCAAGCGGTCATGGTCCGCCACGACGCGAATCAGTCTTTGGGCCCGGGCGGCCCCCTGGGGTACGCGGCGGGTGTCCCAGAAGATGTTGGGACGGTCGAAGGAGGTGACCACGCGTACGGGCCGGCGGAGTCCCAGGACCGAGGCGATATCGGTCCGCACGGCAGGGGTCGCGGTGGCTGTCACGGCCAACACCGGACCCCTCACCAGGTGGCGAACGGCCGAGATCCGTCGGAAGGCGGGCCGGAAATCGTGACCCCACTCGGAGATGCAGTGGGCCTCGTCGACCGCGAGCAAGGCGACCGGCACCGAGGCCATCAGCCCCTTGAGGCCCTCCGTGGCGAGGCGCTCGGGAGATACGAAGAGCATGTCGAGGGCACGGTCGGCGAAGGCCGAGAGGGCCGCCTTCTGCTCCCCGCGTCCGTCCATCGACGTAACGCAACGGGCCCTGAGGCCCATGGCCCTTGCCCGGCCCACCTGGTCCTTCATCAGCGAGATCAGCGGACTCACCACCACCACCGTGCCGTCCAGCACCGCGGCGGGGAACTGGAAGCAGAGGGTCTTCCCCCCGCCGGTGGGGAGCACGCCGAGGGCGTCCCGCCCGCTGAGAACTCCGCGGATCAGCCGCTCCTGTCCCGGTCGAAAGGCGTCGAAACCGAAGCGGGAGCGTAGGGTCTGCCCGAGGTCGGTGGCATGGGAATGCTTCGGGGGCTCCTGCACGAACCCAAGGTGGGAATGGGAAGGGGGCGGACGAAGGGTTGAATGGGCTCCCAGGCCCGGCCTTCGTCAGGAGTGGTCTTCGGCCCCGTCCTCCACGCCCCAGGCCTCGTCGGCCGTGGCGCCCTCACCCGTCTTGAAGCGCATCAGCCATCCAGTGGCGAGGATGGCTACCCCGGACCAGAGGACCCAGGGCAATTCCATCATCATGCCACCGATCCCCAGTCCACCCCCAACCACGAAGAGACGGACCTTCCAGATCAACAGGGAATCCTCGCCAGGTTGCCGGTCCCGATCAGGGCGAAAGAGTCCCATGAAGGATCAACCCCGTTCCAGGAACCGGCGGACGCCCTCTCGGCACTCCTCCGTGAGCCTGGCGACGGTGTTCATTTCGGCACCTCGTGCGATTCCCTCTTCGAACCCGACCGCATCCAGGCCGTACAGCAGTCGCTTCGTGAGCTGGACCGCGCCCGGAGGCCGGGTG
>JAHEKK010000688.1 GCA_024638395.1 Gemmatimonadota bacterium
ACCAATTGGCCCACGCCAGGTCTCTCGATCCGGACTTCGAATTGGCGCACCTGTGGACCGGACTGACGTTGGAAGCCATGGGCCGGACCCAAGCCTCGTTGAACGCCCTGCGAAGGACGGTCGACTTCGCTCGAAGCGCCATCAGCCGGGCTGCCCTGGCTCGCGGCCTGGCGCTGGCCGGCCAGGAGGAGGGAGCCAAGGCCATGCTCTCGGATTTGGAGGCCGAGGCGGAAAACGGCTACGTCCCCGCATTCGAGATTGCCAAGGTGCACGAGGCCCTGGATGAGCCGGAGGCGGCCATGGCGTGGTTGGGCCGGGCATTCGCGGAGCGCTCCCACTCCATGGTCTTCCTTGCCGTTGATCCCCAGCTCCAGGGACTCCGGGAACGGGGGGACTTCCAGGAAATGGTGGGAGCGGTGGGGATGGGTAGGTGACTCGTCGATGTCGGCCTCCCACCCGCGCATAGTTCTCGATACATCCGGCGGGAGGGCGCGCCTCAATCCGCCGACAGGGCGGCGGCGGGGTCGATCCCCGCGGCTCTACGCGCCGGAATCCAAGCCGCCGCCAGACCGGCGAACGCGAGGAGAGCAGCAGTCGTGGAGAGGACGGCGGGATCCACGGCGGGGACTCCCGCCACCACGCGCCCCAAGACGAGCGAGGCGAGACCCACGCCCACCAGGCCGGCGCCCAGGCCCGGCACGATCAGACGCGCTGACTGACGCAAGATCAGCCCACGCACGTCTCCACGGGACGCGCCGATGGCCACGCGGAGCCCGATCTCCCTGTCCCGGCGCCGAGTGGTGTGGGCCATGACCGCGTAAACGCCAAGGATGGCCAGGAGTCCTGCCAGCAAGCCGAACGTCGAGAGTAGTGTCGCCGTCATGCGCTGCGTCCAGACGCTGAAGCGGCGGGCCTCTGCCATGGTGGTCGGTTCGTAGAACGGGAGGGCGGGGTCGATCTCGCGGATCCGCTGCTCCACCGGCCCCGCCTGGTCCAGGGGATCGTTCAATGTCCGGACCATGAGGGTGAGATGGGCGGGAGGCTGACGGGCCATGGTCACATACACCTGGTCTCTCGTGCCGCGGACCGGCCCTTCCTGGCTGACGTCTCCCACGACGGCCACCACCTCGAGCCAGGGCCGGTCCGCAGCCACCCTCGGGCTCCGCGAACCCGGAGCGCCATACCGAACCCGCCTGCCCACGGCTTCACCCTCCGGCCATAGCCGCCGCGCCAGGGACGCACTCACGACGGCGACGTTCGGATCGCCCCAGACGTCAGCATCCACAGGGAGCCGGCCCGACAGGACAGGAATGCCCATGGTTTCGAAATAGCCGGGCGAGAAGGCGTTCAGGAGTCCCACGGGGGCCCGGCCCCCGACATCGTCGGCCACGGCTCCGCCGTCGAGAGCCACTTCCTGGCCCCCGGAGACCAGAGGCACCATGTCGACGGCCGCCGCCGAGAGGACGCCAGGCAAGGTCCGGACGGCGTCCAGGATCCTGCGCGCCAACTCGGTCCGGTCCCGGGCCTCGAGGTAGGACCATGAAGGAATCGCCGCGCCGGTGACCAGAATGTTGTCCGTTCGCACCCCCGTCTCCACCCGGCTCAAATGCGCGACGCCCTTCACCGCCGCCGTTGCGGAGCCCACCAGGACTGTGGCAAGGGCCACCTGGGCCCCCACCAGCCACGTCCGCCCCCGACTGGACAACACCCTACGGTCTGCCAGACCTCTCGATGCCGCCCCGGCTCTCCGTGCCTGCAGCGTCGTCGGAACCGCAACCGCCACGCAGCAAAGTGCGGCCAGGGCCCCGCTCCAGATCAGGACCCGCCCGTCCAGTTCGAAAGACAACCAGAACGGCACGTCGCCCGGCAGGAGTCGGGGGAGGACATCGACGGCCAGGCGTCCCACCGCCAGGGCGCCCAACAGCCCTAGTGTCGCGACCAGGGCCACCTCCACCAGCTGCTGCCTGAGCAGTCGCGCGACCCCCGCCCCGATGGCGAGTCTGACCGCCATCTCTCCCCGTCGCTCTTCACCCCGGGCCAGAAGGAGACTGGCCACGTTGGTACAGGCGACCAGCAACACGAGGAACACGGCCGCGAGGAGGAGGAGCACCGTCCCGGCAAGGACGGCGGGGACGTCCGCCGCCCTGAGGGGATAGGCCGTGGCCCCGATTCCCTCCTTGGCACCATTGGAGAGCATCGCCAAGCCCTCGGCCACGCGCCGGCCTTCTTCACGGGCGGCTTGAACCCCTGCACCGGGAACGAGGCGAGCGATCACGTCGTACCCGTAATCCTCGGGATCTGCTTCCGTAGCCTCGAAGGCCAGGGGGATCCAGACCTGGGCCACTTCGGGAAATCGGAAGCCCGGCGGAGCCACACCTACGATTTCATAGGGCCGGCCGTTCAGCTCCAGGGCCTGTCCCAGAACGCCGGGATCTCGTGCGAACCGGCGGTCCCACAACGACTCGCTGATGACGGCCACGCCGTGGCGACCCGGCCTCTCCTCTTCCTCCATGAACTCCCTGCCCAAGGCCGGTGAAAGGCCAAGAACCCCCATGAAGCCCGGAGAAACCACTGCCCCCTCCAGAATCTCCGGCCGGTCCGGC
>JAHEKK010000074.1 GCA_024638395.1 Gemmatimonadota bacterium
TTGACGGGCTACCCAGGCCAGCCTTCTGGATGCCCATGGGGCGACGACGCAAAAACATATGTTCCCCTGAGGCTTGGATGGGCTTATAATCACATGTTTCCAGGCCGAGCCGCCGGGCGGAGCCCTGCCAATTCTTCACAGGGGGCGTCCCACGTGACAGCGCCAGATCCAGGATTCTGGAGGGGAAAGAGGGTACTCGTAACGGGACACACGGGCTTCAAGGGAAGCTGGTTGAGCCTTTGGCTTCACCGGCTGGGGGCCCGGGTGACCGGGTTCTCTCTGCAACCCCACACGAAGCCGTCGCTGTTCAGTCTGGCCGATGTGGAATCGTGCGTGGATTCCGTGATCGGCGACGTGCGGGATCGCGGGGCCGTCCGAAAGGCCTTTGACCGGTGCGGGCCGGAGGTGGTGTTCCACCTGGCGGGGCAGGCGCTGGTCCACCAGGCGTACGAGCAGCCGGTGGGTACCTACGAAACCAATGTCATGGGTACCGCCAACGTCCTCGCTGCTGCGCGAGGGCGACCTTCCCTTCGCTCGATGGTCATGATCACGAGCGACAAGTGCTACCGAAATCGCGAATGGACCCGGGGCTACGTGGAATCCGACGAGTTGGGCGGACGTGACCCCTACTCCGCCTCCAAAGCCGCAGCCGAGCTCGTGATCCGCTCCTTCCGAGAGAGCTGGTTCCGAGAAGGACCGACCCGTGTTGCGTCGGTGAGGGCCGGGAACGTGATCGGCGGAGGGGATTGGTCCCGCGACCGGCTGATTCCGGACCTCATGCGATCCGTGGGTAGCGGCAACGTGGTGCGTATTCGACGCCCCAAGGCCGTGCGCCCTTGGCAGCACGTCCTCGAGGCCTTGTCCGGATACCTGCTGCTGGCCGAGAGCCTCTGGCGTGAACCCGATGTGGCCGCGTCGAGCTGGAACATCGGCCCCGACCTGGACCAATGCCGGACGGTGGAGTGGATCGCCGACAGGATCACCAACGAGTGGGGGGGTGGGGCCCGGTGGGAGCGGGACGGCGAGGAGTTCCCCCACGAGGACACGTTCTTGCGCCTGGACTGTACGAAGATCAAGGGCTCGCTGGGGTGGCATCCATCGCTGGATCTGGAGACTGCCCTGAACTGGATTGTGGAGTGGTACCGGGCCTACCACGAGAGTCGGGATCTGCAGCAGGTGACGTTGGATCAGATCGGCGACTACGAGGCGATTCGTCGGGAGTTCCAGGCTCAAGTCGCCTAGGGGCGGCGCGCTACCAGGGCGCCGGCGTGGCTTCGGGAGCCGACGGGGCCGAAGGGGATGCCCTACCTTTCCCAGGGTTCGAGGAGGGCCTTCACGACCTGGTCCACAGGCCGGGGCCCCAGCAGCGCCGAGATGGCTGCCGTGCCGGCGGCTCCCGTGCCCCGCACGGACGCTGCCCGGCCGGGGGTGACGCCGCCGATGGCAATCACCGGTAGCGCTACCGCTTCCACGACGGCCTGTAGACCCTCGAGGCCGATAGGGTCTCCTGCGTTCGGTTTGGAGCCCGTGGCGAAGACGGAGCCACAACCCAGGTAGTCCGCGCCGGCGGCGACGGCCCGTACGGCTTCTTCGGGCAATCCCGTGGAAGCACCGATGAGGAACCCGGGGCCGGCCACTGAACGGGCCGCGGCTACCGGAAGGTCGTCGGGGCCCAGATGAACCCCGTCGGCGTCGGCGGCCAAGGCGACGTCCAGCCGGTCATTCAGGAAGAATAGCGCGTTGTGCTTCCGACAGGCCTCTGCCAGGCGTCGAGCGAAGTCTAGGCTGGCCGCCGGAGTGGACGTCTTGTCTCTGAGCTGAAGCGCCGGCGCCCCAGCCCTGAGCGCTTCCTCGATTCGCCTCGTGAGCTCGGCATCGCCGACCCGACCCCGGTCGGCGATCATGATCATCCGGAGGCGCTTTTCCAGGTCAGGCACGGGCGAAGAGGCCTCAATCCCCCTGACCGGCCGCCTCTCGGCGGACCTGGACTCGTGCCCGATTGTGTTCGGCCAAAGAGCGGGTGAAGATGTGAGACCCGTTGGGTCGGGCTACGAAATAGAGGTAGTCGCTTTCGATGGGCTCCAGGGCTGCGTCCAGGGCGTCCTCGCCCGGTGCGCAAATGGGCCCGGGCGGTAGCCCCGGCTGGGTGTAGGTGTTGTACGGGTCGTCCGCCACGGAGTCGATGGCCGCGTAGAGGAGACGCGGCCGGGGGCCTCCGAGTGCGTAGAGAACCGTCGGGTCGGCCTGGAGGCGCATCCCGATCCGCAGCCGGTTGTGGTAGACGCTCGAAATGGTGGGCATTTCAGCAACCTGCCGCGCCTCGGCCTGGATGATAGAGGCCAACGTCACCGCCTCCCGCTCCGTCAGTCCGGAGGCTTCCAGCTGACGGCGACGCTCCGGCGTCCAGTACGAGCGGTACTGGGCGACCATGGCGGACAGAACGTACTGGATGGAAACGCCCTCGGCGAATCGGTACGTGTCGGGAAACAGGTATCCTTCCAGGCCCGGCCCTGGGACCTCCCAGTCTAGATGTACCGAGTCGCCCATGAGCTCGGTGAGGATCGTGGCGGAATCGAGCCCTGTGGCTTCCGTGAGCCGCGCTGCAATGTTGGGCAGTGTGAGGCCTTCCGGGATGGTGTGGGGATACGTCTCGACCCGACCCTCGGTGAGATCCCGCATGATGTCGCTGTAGGGGGCCCCCTGCGAGAGCCGGTAGGTACCCGCCCGAACAGACCGGTCGAGGCCCTTCATCCGGACGTAGGTTCGGAAGAGCAGGGGCCGCGCCACGATGTCCCGCGCTACGAGCGAGTCGACGACCTGGCGAAAGGTCGCCCCCTCCTGAATGCGGACCAGCACGGGTTCTCCGGGCTCGTCGCTTCCACAGCCGGCCAGCGCCAGTGCGGTGATCAGACAGAGTCGTTCAATCGCCCTTCGCATGCTCGTCTAGCCAGTCCTGTAGGATGATGGTGGCTGCCGCCGCGTCAACGCGGCCCTTTTCCCCACGGGCGACGCGTCCCCCTTCATAGAGTCTCGACTTGGCTTCCACGCTGGAAAACGCCTCGTCGAAAAGTCGTACCGGCGCGCCGGTCCGCTGCTCCAGCTTCTCTGCGAATCGTCGGATCTCCTCCACCCATTCAAGGTCAGCCCCTTCGGCGGGGTCCGGCAACCCGACGATGACCAGGGCTACACCGTGCTCTCGGACGAGCCTTTCGATTGCCGCGATGGGGGGACGCTTGCCCGTGCGACGCACAAGGGTGGTCAGGGGAGACGCCAGCGTCCGAGTCGGATCGCTCAGAGCGACCCCGAACCTCCGGCGCCCGGGATCGATGGCCAGCACTCGGCGGGACTCACTCATTGCGGCTCCTCACTACTCTACCGTTCCGGCGAGAACGGCCTTGGATGATGCCGGCCGTCTGCTGGAGTATCCTAAGTGGCAGCTGCGTCTCCTTCCTCCATCGGGCGGGCCCGGAATGATACCACAGCAGGTGATCGAGGCGAAAAGAGATGGTCTGGAGCTTTCGTCCGCCGACCTGGAGCAGTTCCTGGTCGCGTACCAGGCCGAGGAGGTGGCGGAAGAACAGATGGCGGCCATGCTCATGGCGATGTACTTCCGAGGCCTCTCTCCGCTGGAACTGGCGACTTTGACCGACGTCATGCTCCATTCGGGCCGGCGCCTGGATTTCACCCATCTGCCCGGGCCGTGTGTGGACAAACATTCCACGGGCGGCGTCGGCGACAAGGTCTCGTTGATCCTTGCGCCGGTGGTGGCCGAACTGGGGGCCTTCGTACCCATGATGTCGGGACGGGCACTGGGGCACACGGGTGGCACGCTGGACAAGTTGGAGTCGATGGAGGGGTTCCGTACCCGAATGCCCCTCAGCCAGTTCCGGGAGGTGGTGGAAAAAGTGGGGTGTGCCATGATCGGCCAGACGCCGGAGATCGCCCCCCTCGACGGCCGCTTGTACGCCCTTCGGAACGTGACCGGCACGGTGGCTTCGATTCCCCTGATCTCGGCCTCGATCATGTCGAAGAAACTCGCCGAGGGTCTGTCGGGTCTCGTGCTCGACGTGAAGGTCGGCGAGGGAGCCTTCCTGCCGGACAAGCGCGACGCCCTGATCCTTGCCCAGACGATGGTGGCCCTGGGTGCCCAACGCGGCCTCCCCGTGTCGGCCCTGCTCACGGCCATGGATCGGCCCCTCGGCATCGCCGTTGGTAACGGACTGGAGGTGGCGGAGGCTCTCGAGTGTCTACGGGGCGGCGGACCTCCGGAGCTACGGGAACTGACGGTCCATCTCGCAGCCGAGATGGCCGCCGTATGTGGCCTGGAAGCCGACCGGGCGGTCGCTCGACGGAGGGCCACGGCCGCTTTGACATCAGGGGCGGCGCTCCAACGCTTCGCGAGAATGGTGGAAGCCCAAGGAGGTCCCCGAGGACTCGACACGGGGGCGGAACCTTGCGCCGCCGCCCCGGTCTGCGGCGAAGCCCCTGCGGAACGGGGCGGTGTGATCCAGCGGGTGCGACCTCGCATCCTGGGCTTCGGGCTGATCAGCCTCGGCGGTGGGCGCACACGGAGGAAGCAAGCCATCGATCCCCGTGTGGGCTTCGAGATTCTGGTTCGGCCCGGAGAGGCCGTGGAGCGCGGTCAGCCCCTGGCACGGGTTCACGTGGCGTCGAACACCGACCTGGAGCGGGCGCGGGAGATGGTCCGAGAGGCCATTGTCATCGGCTCCGAGGCACCGGACCCGCCGCCGTACCCCTTGGTGCTGGACCGGGTCGATTCAAGCGGCCAGGGTCACGAGACGAGCAGCCTGTAGACGATGCCTTCCTGGTCCAGAGCCGAGGCCAGGCGATCCGCCTGGGGCTCGGGGGTGCGGAGGGCCAAGCCGCATTTGGCATCCGCGGCCGGTGGCGCCGGCACTACCTCAGCCGGTATCGACTGTTCTCGGGCCACGTCCTCGGCCCACATGGCGTGATGGGTGGTTTCGAAGGTGAAGGTCCGGGTCTCCGGAGGTGCGCTCATCGATTCAGTGGCTTGAGGGCGGGTTCGGGGCCTAACGGCGGCCTATGATGGATTGACCCTGGCGGTCGCAGTCGGCGGTGGGCTCGGTACCGGGCAGGTACCACTCGGTGTACGCGTCTTCCTCCGGACACCAGCTCGAGGCCAGCAGCCCGGTTCGTCGGTCTACCCGACGGCTGACGAGGCCATCGGGCATGGGCCAGGCCTCGGGAACGGGCAGGAGGGGGTGGGGTTCCCTGGGCTCCACCTGGGTCGAATCCGAGGCGCCGTCCGCGTCCATGTGCAGGTCGTCGAAGTAGACACGCCTCATGAACTCTCCCCAGACCGGCGCGGCAAAGCCACCGCCGGTCGCTCTCTCGGCAATGGGGACGGGGCGGTCCATACCGAACCAGACGGCTGCCATGAGAGTCGGTGTGAAGCCCATGAACCAGGTGTCCGTTCCGTCGTTGGTCGTGCCGGTCTTTCCGGCGGCCGGGACCTCGTAGGGGAGTCCGGCCGTTGCCCGGATGCCCGTGTATCCGGTGCCCCTGGCGACGACGTCCTCGAGCAGCGACACGGCGAGCCGCGCGACCAGCGGATCCAGGACCCGCGTCTGCTCGGGCCGGGGCTCCCAGAGGATCTTCCCTTCGGCGTTCTCCACCTTCACGATGGGGAACGGACGGACCCGTGTCCCCAGAGTGGCGAATGCCGAGTAGGCCTCCGCCATCTGGATCGGGATCACCTCCGCGGCCCCGATGGCCGTCGAAGGAAACCGCTCGATCTCGGTACGGATCCCGAGCCGGCGAGCCATCTGGGCGACGGATTCCATACCGATCTGCCGCCCCAATTTGATGGCAATCATGTTGATCGATCCCCGCAGCCCTTCGCGGAGGGTGATAGGCCCCCGGAATTCCTCTCCGTAGTTCTTCGGTCTCCAGATCGTTCCGTCGGGTTGATTCAAGACGACGGCGTTGTCCACCAGCACGTAGGAGGCCGGAATCCCACTCTCCAGCGCCGCCGTGTACACGAAAGGCTTGAAGGCGGAGCCCGCTTGGCGAAGTGCTTGTGTTGCCCGATTGAACTTCGAATGGGCGAAGTCCCGACCCCCGATCATCGCCCGGACCTGTCCTGTGGTCGGGTCCACGGCCATGAACATCCCCTGCACGTACGGCGTCTCCCCCTCCATCTCGGCGTCACCGGCGTCGACGACTTCCTGATAGGTGGGATGGCTGTAGCCGGGCCAGCTCTCCACGCGGTTCCACCCGTTCTCCATGGCGGTCTGGGCAGCGGCCTGCATGTCCATGTCCAGCGTGGTGAAGATGCGCAGACCATCGGTGTACAGCTTGCTGCCGAAACGGTCGTCGAGGATCTGGCGCACCCATTCCACGAAGTAGGGCGCCTGAACGTCGACGCCGGAGGCCCGTTCGAGAGGAACGGGCTCGGATTTCCAGTGGGTTGCCTCCTGTTCGGTCAGGAATCCCTCTCGGGCCATCTGGTCGAGGACGAGGTTGCGGCGCCGGACCGCCGCATCCGGATACCTGAGGGGCGTGTATCGCTCCGGCAGGTTGGCGATGGCGGCCAGAAGGGCCGCCTCGGCCGGGTTCATGTCAGGGGCGTTCTTCCCGAAGTAATTCCGGGAGGCGGTTTGAAGGCCATACCACCCGTGGGCATAGCCGATCTGGTTCATGTAGGCTTCGAGGATCTGGTCTTTCGTGTAGGCCCGTTCGAGGGCCATGGCCACTTGCCACTCCTTCAGCTTCCGCATGATCCGTTTCTCGAAGCCCAGGCGCTCCGTCCACATGTTCCGGGCAAGCTGCTGGGTAATGGTGCTCCCTCCGCCTCCCGACAGGGATCGGTTTCGCACCACCCCCACGACGGCCCGGGCGATTCCCCGCCAATCCAGTCCCCGATGCTGGTAGAACCGCTTGTCCTCGATGGCTATGAAGGCCTGAGGGACGTGGGGGGGCAGGGAGGAGAGGGACACCGGCGTCCGACGCTCGAGTCCGATCTCGGTAATGAGGCGAAGGTCGCTCGCGTAGACCTTGCTCGTCTGCTGAGGCTCGTAGGTGTAGATCTGCGCGATGGACGGGCAGTCGTTGCACAGGTTCTTCCACGAACCCATGGCGACGCCGCCCCCGGCGGCCACGAAGAAGGCCACCGCGATCCAGACCCAGAAGGGAATTCGAACGTCCTTCAGCGCGGCCCAGGCTTGATTGAGCTTCTCTTGCATGCGGCTGCTACCCCATTCGCTACGGCAGGTCCCCGAGAAGTTCCGTAAATGTACCAGAATCGGGCCCTGGCCTGTCCCCTTGGGGGCTGTCTCTGACGTTGCGTGCACACCGGGCATGGTGAGGCACGGCGCCCCCCGGCCGTCTTGACCCCCCAGGGGCAAGTCGTGAAGCTACCAGCGTGAACGTGACCTTGTTCCTTTGTGTCATCACCCTCGCCTGCACCGGCCAGGTGTCCGACACGACGATGATCGTTTCGGACGACCCGGAATTGGCGGCTATGGCCAACGCCTTGCTTCCGGAAGTATCGGAACGAGCCGGCATGTCCCTGCGCGGGCCCGTGCGGATCGCTCGACGCAGTCGAGAGGCCCTCGAGGCGTATCTCGCGTTCAAGCTCGAGAGCGACCTTCCGGATGACCGGGCCGAGCAGATCGCCGCGGTGTACGGGCTCCTGGGGCAGGGGTCCCCGGACCTGGACCTCAAGGCCCTTCTCGCGTCCGTGTACGGTGAGCAGGTCGTTGGCTTCTATGAGCCGGACTCCACGGCGCTCTTCCTGGTTGACGACCAGCCGGAGGAGGCCATCGAGCCGATTCTCGTCCATGAGTTGGTTCACGCCATCCAGGACCAGAACCGCAGCCTCGACTCGCTGACCTCCGAGGACCTGGGGAACGATGCCCAGATTGCGGCCCAGGCGGCTATCGAGGGTCAGGCGACGCTGGTGATGATGGAATGGATGTTCGGTCGCATGGGTGGGCAGGACGTGGACTTCGAGGACTTGCCCGACTTCAGAGGCATGGTGGGACCGCTACTGGAGGGGGTGCGGGACCAATACCCCATGCTCGCCGAAGCGCCGAGGGTGCTCCAGGAGGGGCTTCTCTATCCCTATATCGAGGGCGCCGGATTCGTGATGGAGGTCTGGCGCTCCGCCGACGGCCGCCCCTCGCCCATCGGCGAGCACCTTCCCCAGTCCACGGAACAGGTGACGAATCCCCGGAAGGTCCTCGGGGACGAGGCCGACGCGCCGGTGACGATCCGCTTCGACGCTTCCGAGGTGGTCTACCAGAACAACCTTGGCCATGCGGAGCTCGGTGTGGTTCTGGCCGAGTGGGCCCAGGACGAGGCGGCCCGGGCCCTGGCCGACGGCTGGGCCGGCGACCAGTATGCCCTCACAGGCGCACCCGGGGCCTGGGGTCTTCGCTGGTTCATTCTGTGGGACGGCCCTCAGCAACGTGATCGGATGCTCCGGGCGTGGGAGGGATTCGCCCATCGGCCCGGCGGGCTCACGGCGATCGCGGCCGACCAGGACGGCATCCCGGCCATCGTGTTCGAGGCCGGGGATCCGCCGCCCCTTCCCGTGTCCGCCGCACGGGCCGTCGGACCACGAGACCGGGAGTGAGTTCGGCCTTCGCGACGCCCGGGATCTCCGGTTTGACTCGCCCCCGCCTTCGGGCCACAATTCCGGCGATGTGTCGGGAGACCGACGTCTGAGAACACCTCATCCACTTCGCCGGAGTGCGCATGGCGCTCGTTGAGCGCTACAAGGACTTCTCCGTAGCCGGTGTCCTGGCCCACCGGGCGACCGCGGCGCCTTCCGCGCCCTTCCTGGTTCACCTCGACGCCGTCTTGACCTATGGCGAGGCTGACGATCGGGCAGAGGCATTGGCAGCCTCCTTTTCGAGCCTTGGAATCGGATCGGGAGACCGGATAGCGCTCATCCTACCGGCATGGCCCGAATTCGCGGTCGCTGTGTTCGCGGCCGCCAAGCTGGGTGCGGTGATCGTACCGCTGAATCCACGTCAGACCCCCTCCGATCTTCGGTACATGCTTCGCCACTCCTCGGCCAGCTGCGCCGTGTCGGGTGAGAACGTGTACGGCGTCGACTTCTTGCAGGTCTTCGAGGACCTGCTCGTCGACCTTCCCGAACTGCAGTACCTGGTGACGGTGGGTGAGGAGGATCTCTGGTACGACGATCGGATCTTCCAGTGGGAGGATCTGATCTCCGCCGGCCGGGGCCGGGCTTTCGCCGGGTCAGCGGTGGCGCCGGATGATCCCTTCGCGATCCTCTACACCTCCGGCACGTCCGGGAAACCGAAAGGTGTCGAGCTGAGTCACCGGAACGTCATCCACGCTGCCGCGGCTACGGCCGACGCCGTGGGCCTGACGCACGAGGATTGCGTGGTCGGTGTCACAGCCCTGTTCCACGTTTTCGGACTGGGCCCCGGCCTGGTAGGGACAGCGATCGGCGGAGGGAGGCTCCTGCTTCAGGATGAATTCGGGGCGCCCCGAACCCTCGATCTGATCGAGGCGGAAAGAGCGACGGTTCATTTTGGCGTTCCGACGCTCTTCGCCACGGAGTTGGCGGAAATGCGGGACCGGGAGGTCGATCTGAGTTCGATCCGCGTGTGTGTCTCGGCGGGTGCACCCATGGGAGACGAGATGGCCAGGTCCGTCGAGGACCGGTTCGGGGCCCCGGTGCTGATTGCCTATTCGCTCACGGAGGCGGCGGCCACCGTGGCGATGACGACCTCCGAGGCGCCTCCGTCGAAACGGCACTTCACGGTGGGCAGGCCGGTGCCTGGAATGGAGGTCCGGGTGCTCGGTGAGGACGGAAGTCCTCTCCCGGTGGAAAGCGTCGGCGAAATCGCCATCCGGGGCCCCGGAGTTACCCGGGGTTACTACCGTCAGCCGCGTGAGACCGAGCGAGCGCTGGATCCGGAAGGCTACCTCCGGACCGGGGATCTGGGTATGCTGGATGACGAGGGATTCATTCACCTCGTGGGCCGCAGCACGGACGTCATCGTCCGTGGCGGGTTCAATGTCCATCCCCGGGAAGTCGAAGATAGACTTACAAGCCATCCGGCCGTTGACAGGGCCGCAGTCGTCGGATTCCCCGACGAGCTTCTCGGCGAAGCTCTTTGCGCCTTCGTGGTTTGCGTAGAGGGCGGCGTGGTGACCGGGTCCGAGCTACGGGACTGGTCCCGGGAATCCCTCGCCGAGTACAAACTTCCGGACCGAA
>JAHEKK010000075.1 GCA_024638395.1 Gemmatimonadota bacterium
CTTCTACTCCGGTTTCTTGAGCCAACCCTATCTGGATGAGCTCAGGGAGAACCATCCCGACCCCCTGGCCACACTCAACGAGCCCACGACCGTCGCGCCGAAGGATTTGGATCGAGTGGCCAGAGAGCGCCTATACGCTTTGACCGACCAAGCGATTCCACGACCGCCTTTTTCCGACTTGCTGAATCATATCGACCACGCCGTCTCGATCGTCGGTCCCGATCACGTGGGCCTGGGAAGCGATCTGGACGTGCCGGGTTTGTCGACGCCCGCAGGGTTCGATGACGTCACGGCATTCCCCCACATTACGGCAGGGCTGGTCGAGCGGGGGTACAGGACCGAGGACATCGAAAAGATCATGGGCGGAAACTGGATGAGGATCTTCGACGAGGTGACGGCCGCGTGAGGGAAGAGGGCTCCGGCAACGACGGGAATCCCGAGGGCGCCTCGGACGCCTCGACGAATCCCACGCCACCGCCCACGGCCACGAAAACTCTGCACCATACGGCCATCACGGCGACGGACCGGGTTCCCGACGAATGGTTCATGGTCCTCCACGGCATCTACGGCGCCGGAAGGAACTGGGCCTCCGTGGCTCGCCGGTTGGTGGGCGACCGCCCGCGTCTCGGCGCCCTGGCCCTCGACCTGCGGGGACACGGGGACTCGCCGGCCATGGAACCGCCTCACACGATTGAGGCCTGTGCGGCGGATGTGCAGACGGTCGTGGCGGCGGCGGGCCTCGGCAGACCTTCCGTGTTGGGGCACTCCTTCGGGGGCAAGGTGGCCCTGCTGTACACGGGACGGGCCGAGGGGGCACCCGGGGCGGTATGGATCATCGATTCCACCCCCGATGTCCGAAGCCCGGGGGGGAGCGCCTGGGAGATGCTGGGTGTCCTTCGACGGCATCCGGGCCCCTTCTCCGGCCGAGCCGAGGCCATCTCCTCCATCGAGTCCGCAGGATTCTCCAGGCCGGTGGCCCAGTGGATGTCGACCAACGTCGTTGCCGGGTCCGACGGCTCATGGCGCTGGAGGCTCGACCCCGACCAGATGGAGGCGTTGCTCCACAGCTTCTTCGAGACCGATGCGTGGGCCGTCGTCGAACACCCTCCAGCGGGCACCCACATCCATTTCGTGAAGGCGTCCGAATCCGACATCCTCGACGCTGACGCCCGGGCGCGGATCCAGGCGGCGGCCATGGAACACGGGCGGGTCCACCTCCACGTGGTGCAAGGGGGTCATTGGCTGAACGCGGACAATCCCGAGGGGCTGCATCAGGTGTTGGTGGACAACCTCCATGATCCTCCCTGAAGGCGGGCAGCCATCGCCCAGGCCCCCCGGGAACCGGCACATCCGCCTGGACCGGCGCAACTTCGGACGCCCTATTCCGGCGGACGTCTGAGCCGCCGAACAACGCTTCCACGCCCTCCAGACGTCCAAGGTCAGAGCAGCCACGCGAAAGGGCCCGGGGGGACCACCCGTCCGTACCGCCCGGGGCGGGTGGACTGGACAGTTCCAGGGCCCCGGCCTAGAATCTGTGGCCTTTGAAAAAGAAGGGCGTCCCGAGGGCGCCCAGGCCGATACGCTGACGCGCAAGGGGGCCGACCAACGCCTCCGCCGACTCATGCGAATTGACCGCGTCAGCCCCAGGGCCGACGCGGTTTTCTACTGAAAGGGAGAGCACACGTCCATGATCTCAGTGGAGGGGGTAACGAAGCGTTTCGGACCTCTCGTGGCGGTGGACAACGTGTCGTTCGAGGTGGACCGGGGGGAGGTGGTCGGATTCCTCGGACCCAATGGCGCGGGAAAGACCACCACCATGCGCCTCTTGACCGGGACCCTCCAGCCCGACGCCGGTCGGGTCCTGTTCGAGGGAACGCCCATCGGGGACGACCTCACGGCCGCCAAATCCCGGGTGGGGTACCTACCCGAGGCCAACCCGCTGTATGAGGAAATGCTCGTCTGCGAGTACCTCGAGTTCGTCGGGGCGCTCCGGGGGCTGGAGCCCGCAGCCGCCCGGTCGGGTATCAGCGACGCCGTGGACGAAACGGGCCTGGACGACGTTTTCTACCGTCCCATCAGCGAGCTGTCCAAGGGCTACCGTCAACGCACCGGGATGGCAGCCGCAATACTCCACCGTCCGGAGATCCTGGTCCTCGATGAGCCGACGGAAGGGCTCGACCCCAATCAGCGAGTTGAAATCCGCCGCCTCGTGAACGCGCTCGGCAGTGAGCGGACCGTTCTTCTCAGTACCCACGTCATGCAGGAGGTGGAAGCGACCTGCTCGAGGCTGCTCATCATCACGAGGGGCTCCATCGCCGCCGACGGCACCGTGGCGGAGTTGATGGACGCTCAGAAGGGCATTTCACACTACACCGTCGAGGTGGAGGGCGAGGGGGCGCTCGAAGCGCTCACGGCACTGCCAGGGATCGCGGGGCACTCGAGCGAATCCCGGGAGGGGCGCAGCCGCATCCGACTCGAGGCGGGGGGTGAGACGGAGTTGCGACCTCTGATCTTCAACCTCGCGAAGGAGCGGGACTGGGTACTGTGGGAGCTCCGCAGGGAGCGGGCGACGCTGGAGCAGATCTTCCGCGAGCTCACCACCAGCGGCATCACCGTCGGGGCAGACGCGGCGGCGCCGGTGGACGGCGACGACGAGCCGCCCGCAGGAATCCTGGCCGAAGAGGAGGCGCGGTCATGATGCGGCGAGCCTGGATTGTGGCACGACGGGAACTGATGGGCTTCTTCGACACACCGACGGCCTACGTCCTGGCCGTGGCCTTCCTGGGGTTGGCACTCTACATGTCGTTCCGGTCGCTCTACGCGATGGGTGTTGCCAGCCTCCGTCCGTTCTTCGACCTCCTTCCGTGGCTGTTCGTAGTGTTCGTCCCGGCCGTGGCCATGAAGGCGCTGGCCGAGGAGCGCCGCAGCGGGACCCTGGACTGGTTGGTGGCACAGCCCTTGAGCGAAGCAGAGATCGTCATCGGCAAGTTCATCGGGAACTGGTCCTTCGTTCTGATCACCCTCGCCGGCACGCTCCCCATGGCCCTGGGGGTGCTCTTCACGTCCGAGGCGGACGGGGGGATCATGGTGGCCCAGTACCTCGGGGGGGGCCTGTTGGCGGCCCAGATGATCGCCATCGGACTCTGGGCCTCGTCCATCACCCGGAACCAGATCACCGCGTTCATCGTGGGCGCTGCCATCAGCTTCAGCCTCATCCTCATCGGAACGCCGATCGTCCAGATCGGGCTGCCCCGTTGGCTTGGATCCGTGGCGAACCAGCTCTCCGTCATGGGCCACTTCCAGAATGTGGCACGCGGCGTGGTCGACCTGCGGGACATCCTCTACTTCGTTTCCACCTGCGGGCTCTTCCTCATCCTCACGGTGGCTTCCCTAGGCCGGGATCGCCTCAGTCATACCCGGGCCGAGTACAAGCGGCTTCGGACCGGGACCGGGGTCATCGTCGCGGGCGTTCTCATGCTGAACCTCCTGGGCGGATACATCCGGGGGCGTGTGGATCTGACCGCGGACAACCTGTTCACCCTGTCGGACGGAAGCCGCGAGATCCTCGGGAACCTGGACGACATCGTGAACCTGAAGCTCTTCGTCAGCGACGAGCTTCCCCAGGAGATTCAACTGACCCTGCGCGACGTGCGGGACCTGGCGGCTGATCTCCGGGGCGCGTCCAACGGGCAATTGATCACCGAGGAGCTGAACCCCGACGCCGACGAGGACGCCGCGAACGAAGCCTCGTCCCTGGGCATCTTCCCCATCGAGTTCAACGTGCTACGGGACGACGAGCTGCAAGTCAGGAGGGGGTACTTCGGCCTGGCCGTGACCTACGCCGACGAGCAGGAGGTGATTCCGGTCATTGATCGCACGGACGATCTCGAGTTCCGCCTGGTCTCGGCGATCCGCAACATGACCACGCTGCGGCAACCGACCGTGGCTTTTGCCACCGGCTTCGGCGCCAAGGACGCAACCCAGTTCGGCGCGTTCCGCCAGGGCATCAGCGACCGGTACCGGGTCAGCACGGTGAACCTGGAACCCACCGAAGGAACCCCCGTCATAAACCGGGACTCGGTTGATATCCTGGTGGTCGCGGCCCCGACCACGCCCATGTCGGGAGCGGCCGTTGCAGCCATCGACGGCTACGTGTCGGCCGGTGGCGCAGCCTTCCTCGTCATGGAGCGGCACGAGATCAACCCGCAGGCGCCGATCTCGACACCCATTACGACCGGCCTCGAAGGTCTGCTTGCGGACCGGGGCGTCGAGGCCACGGGCGAGCTCGTCTTCGATGCGGCCTCCTCGGAGCGCATCTCGCTGGGACGACAGGGCATCTTCAATGTCATCAGGGCCTACCCCTACTGGCCCATCGCCTTCACGGGCAGCGAGCACAGCACCATCCGGGACCTGGGCAACTTGACCTTCGGTTGGGCCTCACCCTTCACCTTCTCGGAGGACGACCCGACCGTTCAGCCGCTCTGGACCACGACGGAAGCCGGTGGCGTGCGGCCCGCGGGCGCCTCCATCGATCCCTCCATGGAGCTCAGCCCCACGGAGGACGAGCTGGGGATCTTCACCATGGCCGTTGCGATCGACCCCGCCGAGGCTGAGGACGCGCCGGAAAGCGCCGGGGGTCGCATCGTGGCCGTGGGCGACGCCGACTTCCTTGAAGACCGCTTCGTTCAGGCGAATCCGCAGAACCTGGTCTTCGCCGCCAACGCCCTCGATTGGCTGAGTCAGGATGAGGCGCTGATCGGCATCCGGTCCAAGAACCGCACGCCGCCGACCCTGGCCTTCGCCTCCGATTTCGGGCGGAACGCTTTGAAGTGGGGATCGCTCATCGGGGTCCCCGTCGCATTCGTACTCTTCGGAATCGTGCGCATAGGCGGGCGCACCAGCCGCGCCGAGCGCCGCTGGGGGGAAGCATGAGTGAAAAGACACTGAAACAAGCCATATATTTCCTCGCCGCGGTCACGGCTTTGTACCTCCTGACGACCCTCCTGAATCAAGGCGGCTCCTCCGCCTCGCCCGGTGACGCATCGAACCTGGCGGCGGTCCTCTCGGTGCAGGAGGACGCCGTCGACCGAATCGTCGTCTCGGGTCCCCAGAGGAGGCACACCTTGGAGCGGGGGGCCGACGGCTGGACCGTGGACGGTTTTGAAGCGGACTCGACCGCCATCTCCAGGTTCTGGGAAGCCCTTGCTGGATCTGAAGTCGGGCAGGTGGCGGCCACCAATCCCGCGAACCACGCACGCCTGGGCGTCACCGCCGACAGCGCCTGGAACCTCTCCCTCGGCGATGCGTCCATCCTTCTCGGACACGCCGGGCCCCAGTTCGGAACCGCCTACGCCCGCCTGCCCGACGAGGAGACGGTCTATCTGCTCCGGGGTGATCTGCGCTCCGCGGCAACCCGCCCCCTGATCGACTGGCGGGACAAGTTGGTCCTGGCCGTGGACACCTCGGCCGTCGCGGCCGTGGAGGTCACCAGCGGAGGCGAGACGCGACGTTGGGAACGGGCCGATACCTTGTGGACCGTGGGCGGCGACCCGGCCGACGAAACCGCAGTCCGGAACCTGCTTCAGGAGCTGGCGGGCCTGCGGGCCACAGGGTTCGCGGCAGACTCCGTGACCATGAAAGCCGACCCGGACCGCCACGTGCGGGTGCTCGACGCTCAGGGCCGCGAGCTGGGCACCCTGGCCCTGGACGAGGGCGACGGGAATCTGAGGGCCTTCTCGGACCAGAGCCCCTACGTCTTCGAGGTGCCGTCCTGGCGGGCGGACCGCGTCGCGCCAATCGACAGCGACGACGAGGGCTGAGCCACTCCGCCGGTGGGTGTGCCACGCTACCGGGAGCTTCCGGGCCCCCAACCGATCTGGTTGACCTTCGCGGTACGAATCCTGGATCGGAGGGGGTCCGCCCCCTATCCTACCGGTCCGAGGCGGCCTCGGCGGAAAGGCACGGGCGATTCCGCTCTCACCCAGCGCGGGGGGTCGCCGGGTAGCCGCGCCAGTTCAGCAAACCCTCCACAGGGAACGCCATGATCCTTCGCGTCCGGCACCGACTTCTCTCGAGACTCGGTCTCGTGGCCGCGGCTGGCGGCTTCGTGACCGCCTGCGACGATGCTCCCATGGATCCGCCCGCGTTCGATGCGATCCTGCGGTTCGACGTCACGATCACCGGATCGGTCGTCCTCGTGTCGGGTGACACCCTTGCCTTTCAGGGGGTCACCGGGGAGCTGAATGTTGCGCAGCCCTTCGATTCGGCGTCCGCAAACGGCGCCAACGAGGTCGATGTTGCCCTCTTCACCACCGACGCCCCCGCTGTGGGCGTGAACGGGATTCGCTTCGCAACGAACACCATTCTCACGGGGCCCAACACGGTGGGGACGACGGGGACGGACGTAGCCGACGTGGTCACCGATACCGAGAACGCCGATGTCGAGGCCACCCTCCTGACCGCAGAGGTGGGGACGGACTGCACCGTGCCCCCTCCCGACAACGTGTTTTCCGCGGATTCCGTGTACATGATGGTCACTGGACAGGTCGTCCTCTCCCTCCCTTCCGGATCGGCAAGCGGAACGATCGCCTTCGGCGGAAACCCCTGCGATGGCAGCTCCTCGGCCGCCAACATCCTGTCGGCGACGCTCTCGGGCACGCGCATCCCGTGAGTCCGAACGTCGTGACGCAGCAAGAGCGCGATCAGTACGACGCCATCGTGGTGGGATCCGGGGCTGCTGGAGGCATGACCGCCTTCATCCTCGCCGTGTCCGGACTCAGGGTTCTCATGCTCGAGGCCGGGCGCGACTACGATCCGGTCCGCGAGACCCCCATGTTCCAGCTTCCCCGCCAGGCCCCCCTGCGGGGGGCGGGCACGTCACACAAGCCCTTCGGCTTCTATGACGCCACCGTCGACGGCGGATGGTCGGTCCCGGGTGAGCCCTACACCCGGGCCGATGGCACCTCGTTCAACTGGTGGCGGGCCAGGATGCTGGGCGGCCGCACGAATCACTGGGGCCGGATCTCCCTGCGGATGGGTGAGTACGATTTCCGCCCCAGATCTCGCGACGGGCTCGGCTTCGATTGGCCGATGGAATACGACGATCTGGCCCCCTATTACGACAAGACGGAGGCCCTGATCGGAGTCTACGGGTCCAACGAAGGCCTCGAGAATACACCCAACTCCTCTCCGGGCGTGCTCCTACCACCCCCCAGTCCCAGAGGCTACGAGCTCCTGACCCGGAAGGCTTGCAGGCGTCTGGGGATCCCCGTCATACCGGCCCATCTTGCCATTCTCACCGAGGCCCAGGACGCCGACCGCCTGCCCGGTGAGCTCTTTCCGGGCAATGCCCTGGCGCGGCGCGTCACGGCGGAATCCATGAGAGGCCGGGCCCCCTGCTATTGGGCAACGCCCTGCGGCCGCGGCTGCTCCATCCGGGCCAACTTCCAGTCTACGACCGTGCTGATCCCGCCGGCGCTTGCCACCGGGAACCTCGAGATTCGAACGGACGCCATGGTGCGGGAGGTAGTTGTCGACTCGGCGGGCCGGGCCACCGGGGTACACTACGTGGACAAGAACACCTTGACGGACGAATTCGCCGGCGCCCGGGTCGTGGTTCTGGCAGCCAGCGCCTGCGAGTCGGCGCGCATCCTCCTGAACTCGACCAGCACCCTCTTCCCCCACGGCCTGGCCAACTCCTCGGGTCTCGTCGGCAAGCACGTGATGGACACCGTAGGTGCGGGGGTCTACGCTCAGATCCCCGCCCTGGAGAACCTGCCGCCCCACAACGAAGACGGGGCCTCCGGCATGCACGTGTACATGCCGTGGTGGGAGTACCAGTCTCAGGCCAGCGGGCGCCTGGATTTTGCCCGCGGCTACCACGTCGAGTTCGGGGGGGGGCGTGGGATGCCCGGATTCGGAGCGTTTTCCGGTCTCGAACCCCTCACAGGGGGAAGCTACGGCCAGGCCTTCAAGGAGGATTGCCGCCGCTACTATGGATCCTTCCTCTTCTTCGACGGTCGGGGCGAGATGATCCCCAACGACGACTGCTACTGCGAGATCGACCCTGACCGGGTAGACCAGTGGGGCATCCCGGTCTTGCGGTTCCACTGGAAGTGGTCGGACCACGAGACACGCCAGGCCGCGCACATGCAACGCACGTTCGCGGGGATCGTGGACGAGATGGGAGGGCGGCTGCTCTCGACCATCCACGACGACGGTGCCCAGGCCATCGCCCCAGGGGGCCAGATCATCCATGAAGTGGGGGGTGCCAGGATGGGCGACAGCGCTCGAGACTCGGTCCTGAACCAGTACTGCCAGTCCTGGGACGTTTCCAACCTCTTCGTGACGGACGGGGCCTGTTTCGCCTCGAACGCAGACAAGAACCCCACGCTCTCCATCATGGCCATCGCGTGGCGAGCCAGCGACTACATCGTCGAGCAGCTTTCAACCAGGAGCATCGGGTGAACGAGCGCCCTCTCGTCACCGGTCCGGAAGAGGCCCGGGACCCACCGCGTGATCGCCCCACCTCCGTCGACCGCCGCACCGCACTCAAAGTCATCGCCGCATCGGCCGCCCTGGGGGGCGCGGCAGCTTGCCAGGCGGATGGCGGGGCCGGCCCCTCTTCCCCCGACGCCGCACACGTGAGCCTCAGCGGGTTCGATCCCCTCCCCGCTTCCAACCCTTTGGCCCGTGGCACGCCCACGGATCCCGACCTTCTGGCCCCCTCGGTCCCCTGGGAAGGTGTCCTGAACGAAGCGGAGCTCGAGGTGGCGGGGGCCCTCTGCGACCTCATCATCCCCGCGGATGAGCGCTCCCCGGCGGCCTCCGAGGTCGGCGTACCCGCCTATGTGAATGAATACGTGTCGGCACCTTATCCTGCGCAGCAGGAGGACCTCATTCTGGTCCGGGGGGGCCTGGCCTGGCTGAACCGGGAAAGCCAGCTCCGGTTCGACGCCCCGTTTCCCAAGCTGACGCTCGCCCGACAGCAGGAGATCTGCGATCCGCTTCGATACGAGCCCGATGCACCGCCGGCCTTGAGGATCCAGGCCCGGTTCTTCGACCGGTTCCGGGACATCACGTCCACCGGTTTCTGGACCACCGACGAAGGAATGCGTGATCTGGGGTACGTGGGCAACGTCCCCCTTCCGTCTTTCGATGGCCCGCCGCCCGAGGTCGTGAGCGCCCTGGGTCTCACCGCGGAGGACCTGCAGTGAAAGGTGCCGGATGGCCGTGGGGTCGACGCTGGGCCCGGCCTCGAGCGCTCAAGGCCGCGATCCCGGCCTTGTTGACGTCCGCGCTGGCGTGTAGCCCTCCGGAATCAGGGCGGGCAACGCTCGACGAGGCACCGTCCGGCGGCCAGGTGGCGTCTCCGGAGCCCGCCCTTCCCGACTCCTCCCTAATTCTCGCCATCGACTGGTACACGGGTGTGGCAGGCTCGGTGGACGATGAAGAGGCCCGGACCTTGTTGCAGGAGTCGGCCGCCGATGGGGACCCGATCTCGACGATGTGGATCGCCCGAGTCCACTCCCGGGGCCGAATGGGGTTTCCTCAGGACACGGCTCGGGCGCGGGAGCTGGCCGCCGGAGTCATCGACGAGATCGAACGTAGCGCAGGAGCGAGGGTCCCGGAGGCCATGTTCCTCATGGGCACCGCGTACGACGAAGGGCTCGGCCGTGTCGTGGACCATGAGGAGGCGGTCGAGTGGTATCGCCAGGCCGCGGAAGAAGGTCACATTCTCGCGATCCACAACCTGGGCAACGCCCTCTCAGCCGGGCGCGGGGTACCGGAAGATCCGAGCGGCGCCGTCCGGTGGTGGCGCCTGGCCGCGGAAGCGGGAGACGCTGTCACCCAGCTCCGGTTGGCCGAGGCCTACGAGGCGGGCCGAGGCGTGCCGCCCGACCTGGATAGCGCCCGGGTGTGGTACGACCGGTCGGCAAACGCAGGGAACAGCCAGGCACGTGAGGCATTGGCCCGGCTGGGAGCAGCCTCGGAACGCCCGTAGATCGGACGTCAGCGGTCCGTGCTCAGGACAAATCGAGCCGCCGCGCATGAGGGGGAATCATGCGACCTATCGCCCCACCTCGACGGCGAAGCCTACGTTCCCCCGCCGCAGCGTGTGGAAACGTCCCGCATCCGGCGTGCCCCAGGATCCCTCCAGCAGGAACCGGACGGGCCTCCCCCGCCATCCCAGCCGCGACCGGTCGACCTCCAACCCGATCCGGACCGCGCC
>JAHEKK010000689.1 GCA_024638395.1 Gemmatimonadota bacterium
ACCCGAGCGCCCCGTCTTCTCTTCCACGGAACGCACCGTGGACGTGAGTCTCGCGGGCCGGCCGAGGATCACCGGCTGGTGGGACCTGAGCCAGCCGCCGGCCCACATCCGTCTCGGAGCATCGACGGGGGGCAGAAACCCCCCCCGAGCCGCATGGCCGTCGGAGCCCAGGCTGGAAGCCCGAAGCGCCTCCCGGAAGTAGAGCCAGTGCCAGCCGAGAGGTAGGGGTTCGCCGGCGTCGGCGACCGGGTCCCGGTCCAGGAGTCCGCGCATTGCGCCGACGGGCCATGGAGACAGCTCGTCCTCCAGAGTGCGGGTGACCGGGACCCAGTCCTTCAAGGCGTCGCGCTCTCCCCCGCGGCCACGAGAATCCGCCGGGCCGCCTCGGCGATGGGTCTGTCCACCATCTTTCCGTCCACCATGACGGCCCCCTGCCGGCTGCCCTTGGCGGCCTCGACGACCCGGCGGGCCCAATCCACCTGCTCCGCCGATGGTGTGAACACCGCCTCGATGACCGGAATCTGGGCGGGGTGGATGGCCGTCTTGCCCGTGAATCCCATGCGGCGTGCGCGGTCCGCTTCCTCCCTGAGGGCCTCGGGCTGGTCGATATCCCGCGAGGGCATGTCCATAGCGGCGATGCGGTTGAGCGCAGCGGCATGGACCACGCGAGAGCGAGCGTAGAGAAGGGAGTCCCATTCGGGAACGGCGCCCAGCTCCAGCGCCAGGTCGAACCCGCCGAACACCAGGGCGCTCACGGCCGGCGTCGCGGAGGCGATCCAGGTCACGTTGTCCAGGCCCTGGGCGGTCTCTATCAGCGGCAGGAGACGAAGGCCGCCTCCGAAGACGTCGGCCACCCATTTCACGCCCTCTTCCGTCTTCACCTTCGGAATCATGAGGGCGTCCGGCCGATTCACAGAGACCGCGGACACGTCGGCGCGCCACTCGTCGGAGTCCGGTTCATTCAGCCGTATGATGATGTCCGGCCCTGCGTCCCGTTCCTGCTCGAGGAACTGGGAGACCGCGGCTCGTGCCACGTCCTTGCGGTCCGGCGCAACCGCATCCTCGAGGTCGATACATACCGCTCCCGCTCCGGCGGCCAGCGCGGTTTGAAACCGGTCCGGCCGATCTCCCGGCACGAAGAGCATGGACCGATAGACGACGGGCTGCCCCCGGTGGGACAGTGGCGTTGCGTGGTGCATGGTTTGCCCTCCGGCTCAGAACGATCGCGGTAGGTCGAGAACGTGCTGGGCGACGTGGCTCAGGACCAGGTTGTTGGCCACAGGGGCGACAAGGTACAGGCGCGATTCCCTGAACTTTCGCTCCAGGCCGTACTCCGTGGCCATCCCCCATCCTCCGAACGTGTCCATGGCCACGTTGGCGGCTTTCCATGCAGCCCGCGACGCGAGGTACTTGGCCATGTTGGGCTCGGCTCCTCTGGTCTGGCCGCTCTCGAACGCTTCGGCAGCGGCGTCACGCACGGCCGCTGCGGCACGGATCTCCATGTAAGCGTCGGCGATCGGGAACTGGACGCCCTGGTTCTGGCCGATGGGCCGACCGAAGACGCGGCGGCTCTTAGCGTATTCGGCAGCTCGGTCGATGAAGTATAGGCCGTCCCCGACCGATTCCGAGGCGAGGAGGATCCGCTCCGCATTCATGCCGGAGAGGATGTAGTGGAATCCCCGCCCCTCTTCGCCCACCAGGCTGTCTGCCGGGATCTCCATCCCGTCGAAGAAGACTTCGTTGCTCTCGTGGTTGATCATGGTGCGGGTGGGCCGGACCCGCATCGCGTCGCCGGTCTCACGGAGATCGACCAGGAAGACCGACAGGCCGTCCGTTCGTTTCGCGACCTGGTCCCTTGGTGTGGTACGGGCCAACAGCACCATGAGATCGGAGTGCTGAACGCGGCTGATGAAGACTTTCTGGCCACGCACCACGTACCGGTCGCCTTGTTTCTCTGCGGAGGTCTGTATGCTTGTGGTGTCGGACCCGGCGTCCGGCTCGGTGACCGCGAGGGCCTGAAGTCGCAGGTCTCCATTCGCGACGGCCGGCAGATAGCGAGCCTTCTGCTCGTCGGACCCGTGGCGGAGGATTGTCCCCATGGTGTACATCTGGGCGTGACACGCGGCCGAATTGGCGCCGGAGCGGTTGATCTCTTCCAGAATCACACAGGCTTCGTGGATGCCCAGACCCGGGCCTCCGTACTCCTCCGGAATGAGACATGCCAGATAGCCGCCCCGGGTCAGCGCGTCGACGAATTCTTCCGGATACTCCCTGACTTCGTCGAGTCGCTGCCAGTAGCCATCGTCGAACTGTCCGCAGAGGTCGCGAACGGCCCTACGCAGATCCTCCACTGTGGTATCCTCCGCGTTTCAGTGAGTCCAGGACCCTTTCAGCTCGGCTCCGCCCACGGGGCCCGGGCCGATTCCCACGTCGATTCTCCTCGACTCCTCCGATGAGATCACCCCGCGGGCCACGACCAACCCGGGAGCCCCTGTTCTTTATATTTGGCTATTATCCTGGGCGTACCAGTTATATCTATTTTGACCATATCTTTCCCCTCCACGCCATACCATTGGCTATTTTGATTTATATCTCCC
>JAHEKK010000690.1 GCA_024638395.1 Gemmatimonadota bacterium
AACCTCTTCGAGCGCGAGCCCGATCGTGCCGGGGAGATGATCTCGCTTCTCGAAGACCGGCTGGGGCCCTGGCCGTCCGACCTGTCGGCCGGCGCCGAAGGCGGGCTGGATCCGCTGCGGGAGCGACTCGAGCAGTTGGGGTACCTGTGAGCGGAGGCGTGCGGCTTGCCGAGTCTCCGGCGCCCGAAGTGGACGGCGCCCGCCCAGGCCCCCGGGCCGAAGGGCTCAGGGTCAGGGTGGAGATCGTCAATCCATGGTTCTATCCGGTGTTGGTCGGCCCCGGGGAGCGCTTTCGTCGGTATGCCCCTGGTCTGGACCGGAGGGGGATCCGCCTGTCCGTGGTGACCGTCCGCGGTAAAGGGCTCGCCGACTTCGAGGAGGTCAGCGGCATACCGGTCACCAGGATCGCCTCGGCGGCTGGATCCCGCTTTCGAGAGAAGACTCTGGCCTATCGGACGCTGGGACGGCTGATGGGGCGGGATCGACCCGACGTGGTACAGGTCTTCTCGGCCAATCCGTGGAACGTCCCCGTGGTGTGGTTGCTGAGGGCCCTGGGCACGCCCTCGGTCCTGGTGGCGACCATGGTCGCAGAGGGAGCCGGAACGGGCCGGTGGGGGGTTCTCCGAAAGTGGTTCCGCCGCTGGGTCCACACGGGGTACGCAAGGATCGTGACGAGCTCCGGAGTGATGACCAGGATCATGCGGAGTGAAGCGGGCGGGTCGCCGGACCGGGTCGTGACGATTCCGAACGGCGTCGATCTCGAGCGATTCCAGTCCGTGGACGAGGAGGAGAAGGCCCGCCTGAGGGACGCGTTGGACATCGGGGAGGGGCCTGCAGTCCTGTTCGTCGGGGGGATCTATCCGCGGAAGCATCCCCACACGCTCCTGGAAGCCTGGAAGGCCGTCGCACAACGGCATCCCCACGCCCAGCTGATCATGGTGGGACCCCGACCGAACGAAGAGAAGTACCGGGAGTTCCACGACACGGTGGACCGGCTGGCCGCCGCGGCTCCGTATCCAACCCGGATCCGATTCACGGGCGGGGTCGGAAACGTCGATGACTATATGAAAGCGTGTGACCTCTTCGTCTTCCCGTCTGAGCGGGAGGGCATGCCCAATGTGGTGCCCGAGGCCATGGCGGCCCAAATGCCCGTCATCCTCACGGACTTCAAGGGCCTGCCCGCCGAGTTCGGCCGGGACGGTGAGGAGTTTCGCCTCGTGCCTCGGACGCCGGAGGGTCTTGCCGAGGCCGTTTGCGAGCTCCTGGATGACGAGGAGAAGGGGGAGGCGCTGGCCCGGCGTGCTCGCGCCTGGGTCGAAGGACAACTGGACGTAGAAGTGAGCTTGGACGCCTACGCGCGGCTCTACGCCGAGCTGGCGCATTCGTGATACGAGGAACTGGAATGCGAGAAGTCGACGTTCTCATCATCGGAGCCGGTCCCGCCGGTCTCTCTCTGGCCCATCACCTGTCCGCGGACAGCCTCATTCTGGAGATGGAGAACGAGGTCGGAGGGCTCTGCCGTTCCATCGAACGGGAGGGAGGGGTGTTCGACATCGGAGGCCACAGCTTCCACACGCCTCATCCGGAGGTCCGTGCCTTCGTCGAACGTATCATGGGGGATAACTGGGAATCCCAGATACGAGACGCACGGGTGTTCAGCCACGGCGTCCTGCTTCCCTATCCGTTCCAGAAGCACTTCGAGGACATCCCGGACGCTCGCGTCGTGGCGGAGTGCAAGGCCGGGCTCGAACAGGCCGACAGCGCCGAGGACGCACAGAACTTCCAGGAGTACATCATTCGCCGGTTCGGGCCGGGTGTGGCCGAGCACTTCATGCTGCCCTACAACCGTAAGATCTGGGCTCGTGACATCCGCCGCGTCTCCTGCGAGTGGACCTCCCAACGGGTCGCTGCACCGAAGGGGGCGGAGGAGAAGTTCGACACCAAGGGCGGGGAGAGAAAACCGCTCCAGGCCGGCACCATGGTCAGCTACCCCAAGCGCGGCGGCTTCCAGGCGATCTTCGTGGCGATGGCCGGTCACGTGCCGGCCTTGGAGCTGGGCCAGGAAGTCGTGGAAGTCGATCCTTCCCGCAAGACGGCCCGGACGGCGTCGGGCATGGAGGTGTCCTGGAACCGTCTGGTCTCCACGATGCCGATCCCCGACCTGCTGGAGATCACGGCGGGAGTCCCGGTCGAGCTGAAAGAGGTCGCCAGCCGCCTCGAGTTCATGTCTCTGAGCCTCTTGCTCATGACCGTGAACGATCCGCTGGTCGACGCCCCGCAGCGGATCTACTCCGCGGATGCCGACGTCCCGCCCCACAAGATCGCTTTCAACCACACGTCGTCGACGGAGTTGAGGGCCCGGCCCGTCCACGGCATCATGTGCGAGATCTCTTATTCGGACGAGAAGCCCATGCTTCCGCGGGAGGAGCTGGAGGGCCGGACCATTCGGTTCCTGGCCGAGGACGCGAAGGTGATCCCGTCCGCCGACTCGGTTGTCTGGACGGATGTCGTGGACGTCAAATATGCCTATCCGGTGTACACGCATGAGCGGCCGGCGATTCTCCAAAAGGTCCGGGAGTATCTCGGACCCCTGGGGA
>JAHEKK010000691.1 GCA_024638395.1 Gemmatimonadota bacterium
CGGCGCCCTCAGCGTGGTGCCGAAGTTCGCGCACCTGGAGTCGGGAAAGACCTACGTGGGTGCCCCGGCCCGCGAGCTGGCGCGGCCGGCCGGGTCCGAATCCGGCTGAGAGGCACGGCAAAGGGCCCGACTCCTGATGGCGGCTCATCGCGACGGAACCACCAGCCACGACGCGAACCGCGCCGAGGGGGGCTCTTCGGGTCTCCACCACGCTCGCGTTTCGTTCAACGGCGCCGGGTCTTCGATCATCCGTGCCGGTCATGGGACGGACACCCGTTCACGGAATCCCTCCTGCCCAGGACCCGGCCCGGCCTGCTCGACAATGCGACCGAGTTCGGCGCCGTCGAGGGCCTCCGCTTCTTGGAGCCGCTCCGCCAACCGGTCCAGGGCCATGCGACGTTCACGCAAAACGTCGAGAGCGTGCCTCTGGGCCTGGTCCACGATCCGCCTGACCTCATCGTCGATCTTCGCTCCCGTGTCCGGGCTTCCCCAGTAGGCGGTGAGCTCGGGTCCGAGATAGCCCGCACCCGCCGGTGGGGTGTAGCGCACCGGGCCCAGGGCGTCGGACATACCGAATTCCATGACCATCCGCCGAGCCAACTGGGTCGCGTGCTCGAGATCGTTGGCCGCCCCGGTGGAGGACTCCCCGAAGACCAGGAGCTCCGCCGCCCGACCACCGAGCATCACGGCCAACCGCTCCTCCAGGTCCGCTTCGCTGAGGAGATAGCGGTCTTCCTCCGGCACTTCCATCGTAAAGCCCAGAGCCCCACGGGAGGTGGGGATGATGCTCACCCGATGGACGGGATCGGTTCGGGGAAGGACGTGGGACACGAGTGCGTGGCCCGATTCGTGGTAAGCCACGCGGCGCCTCACCTCGCCCCGGAGGGGGGTGTCGCGATGCAGGCCGGCGATGATCCGCTCCATGGCCAGGTCGAAGTCGGCCAAGTGGACATGACGGTCACTCCGGCGCACGGCCATCAGGGCGGCTTCGTTCACCAGGTTGGCCAGATCGGCGCCGGAGAACGACGCGGTCATCTTGGCGATCTCGTCCAGGTCCACAGCGGGATCCAGGGGCACGTGTCGGCTGTGGATGCCCAGGATCTGGCGGCGCCCTGCCTCGGTGGGAAGAGGCACCTCGATCTGCCGGTCGAATCGCCCGGCTCGGAGGAGCGCGCGGTCAAGGACGTCGGGCCGGTTCGTGGCGCCAAGGATTACCACGCCGCTGTTCGGCTCGAAGCCGTCCATCTCGTATAGGAGCTGGTTGAGGGTCTGTTCCCGCTCGTCGTTGGCCTGGACGACGCCGACGCGGGCCCGGGACTGACCGATGGCGTCAATCTCGTCGATGAACACGATGCACGGCGCGCGCTCCTTGGCCTGCTCGAAGAGATCACGCACCCGGGATGCGCCCACACCCACGAAGAGCTCGACGAACTCGGACCCGCTGATAGAGAAGAACGGGACGCCCGCTTCTCCGGCGGTCGCCTTTGCCAGCAGGGTCTTCCCGGTCCCTGGAGGGCCCACCAACAGGATTCCGGTCGGCAGTCTCGCGCCCATGGCCTGGTAGCGGTCCGGGTTCTTGAGGAAGTCGATGACCTCCTTCAGCTCGTCCTCGACGGCGTCCACCCCGCCCGCGTCGTCGAACGACTGGGTGATGGTCTCTGCGGTAATCTCCTTGGCGCGGCTCTTTCCCATCGACATGGGCGATGCTCGGCCGGCTCCCATGACCCTGAAGACCAGGAACCATACCAAGAGCAGCGGGAGCAGCATGATCATCAGCGTAGCGAGAGGCGCCAGGAAGCCAGGCGCCGGTTCCTCCGCCTCGAATTCCACTCCGGCGTCGATGAGGCGTTGCACCAGCCCGTCGTCCTCGGTGCGGACGGTCTGATACTGGGATGTCGCCGGACCCGCCTCCACCGGCAGGTCCCCCGCAACCGAGTACGTGATGCGCTCCGCCTCCAACATCACCTCGGTGACGCGCCCTGCCGCGAGATCGGACCGGAACCGGCTGTACGAGGCGGGCTCCGCCCCATCCCCGCCTGTGACATAGGTTGCGACCATGAGCCAGGCCACCACCAGGAACAGGGCGTAGAGCAGCGTCAATCGCCCCCGGGGGGGCCTTTGCGTTCGTTCGAGGTCCGCCACGATCCAACACCTTGCGGGAGTCTCGGGCACGCTGGGCCTTGGACTCGGAATCCGTAACCTGTTGTAGGATCCCGTCTGAAGCCGACTCGCCCTATCGGGCGGCGCCCCCCTGCCCTATCGGGAACGAGCCTTCTTGCGCGTGGGGAATGCCCTCGGGGAAAGCTGAACGGAAGTCCCCGCCCGCCATGTCGAGGATCCCGCGGCGGCCGGACCCACGCGGAGCGGGTCGCGAGGCTCATTGGCGCGTATCCCAGGGATGCGCCCGGTTCGCCGGCCCCAGGGATGCCAGATCCCATGACCGGCCCTGGGAGCGATCGCAGGGGCAGGCGTGGAGTCAGGGCCGGTCCCGGTGAGCCTCCAAGCTCACCGACACCTCCCAGAACGCCGTGAAGTCCCTCACGAAGACGATGGTCGTGTCATCCGGCGCGAACATGGGGAAGTTCTCCACGCCTT
>JAHEKK010000692.1 GCA_024638395.1 Gemmatimonadota bacterium
GGTTGGCCATCCCCCCCGACGCCATCATCCAGAGCTCCCAGTGGGTGCCGAGGCCCTGGACCTCGCCGTGCGAGCCCAGGCCCGCCTGCCCGCCCGCGTCCATCCACTTCTTGAGCTGCTCGGCGTGGAGGACATGGGGGTACTGATCCTCCCGGAACCACTGGGTCGACTTCCACTTGTCCAACTCGTCATGGGGCGTGAAGGTGCGTAGCCTCTGCACCTGATCCATATCCGTGTTGGTCAGGTAGTACTGCCTCCCCGAGGGGCCCCCGTACGCCACGATGAACGTGGGCGTGTAGACCATTCCACTGAACGCACCGAGGCGCACCACGTCGTCGTAGAACGGGCTGATAGGGAGGGAGTGCTCGAGGCCGGCGTATCCGTCCTGGGCCAACGTCAGATTCATCGTGAAGTTGGAGCCTCCCTCGGTCGTCGGCGTGAGGCCGAGCTCGCGGGCAGCCATGATCACCCACTGCCGGATCTTCCGATCTCCGGCGAGATACTGTTTGATCGTCTGGGTGTTGTAGTGGTCCGAATAGCGGCGAAGGACGTCCCGCGCCTCGTCGAGGCTCGAGATCTGATCGGCGCCGAAGATCCCGGGCCCGGTGGAGTAGATCCTGGGGCCGATGAACGCGCCCGTCTCCATGAGGTCGCCGTAGGTCACCACGTCCTCGCTGGACGTCTGGGGGTCCCGTTGGGTGGTGACGCCGTAGGCCAGTTGGGCCAGGAATTGGGAGATCTGGCCTCGGTGCACACCCCAGGCGACCCAGGTGTGCGCGTGGATGTCGACGAGGCCGGGGTAGATCGTCCGCCCGGACATGTCGCGGACGTCGGCCCCGGCGGGTATGTCCACGGAACCCGACGGCCCTACGGCCAGAATGCGGTTGTTCCGAATGACGATATCGCCTCGCTCCAGAACCTCGTCGCCCCGCATGGTAATGACCCGGGCGCCCGTGAGGGCGACGACCCCCTGGGGCCGATCTTTGGGGACCGTGATCTCGACGTCGAAGCGGGAGGCCTGGTAGACGGGCTCGGGTCTGGGCTCCCCGTCACCGGATGGGTCTTCGGCGGCCAGCGAGTCCGCTTCTGCCTCCCCACCGGGATCTTCGGCCGAATCTCCCGGCGGCTCTGCTCGGGCCGCGGCGACGGAATCGGCGAGCAGGGAATCGGCCAGGGCCATGTCGTACCGGAAGAAGCTCCTGCCGATCGAGTAGTGGGCGGTGGCGCCGTCCTGGCTCCAGCCCACGAAGTCGCCGCCAACCGTGGTGAGGCGACGCGTGGGCATGGAGGATGTCGAGGCAACGGAGACGGTCGGCGCCTCGCCGCCGACGGGGGGGACCGTGATGAGGTACACATTGCGGCTGGCCCGAACGAGGGCCCGCTTTCCGTCGGGGGACAGCACGACTTCGTCCGGGCTGGGTGGGTTGCCCGGTCCGGGTCGCGAGGGCGCCGTCACCTTTACCAGCGTTCGCACGTCGGTGCCGTCGTACCGCATGGAGAGCAGGCCCTCCTCGCCCGCCCAGACATAGACCCGATCCGGATCGGGCCCGGAGTGGGGAGCGTTGCGTCCTTCCTGGGTGGTCCCCGCGCCGACCCAGGTGATTCTCTGAGGCTCTCCACCTTCCGCGGGTAGCCAGACGTATTCCAGCTCGGCTGCGGGGCTGTGGCGACCGAAGTCCTCCAGGGTCCGCATCCGGTGCATTTTCGATCCGCGGACAGCCAGGATGCGTGTGCCGTCCCGGGAGTAGGCCAGGCGATCGAAGAATGCCGACGTGGGGGTGAGTCGTTGGGGTTGACCCCCTCCGTCGGACCGGACGCGCCAAATGTCGCCTCCCGCGGAGTCGTTCCAGGTCACGTAGGCGATGTAGCGGCCGTCCGGAGACCAGACGGGAGCGTGTTGCACGTCAGTGCCCTCCGTCAGCCGTGCCGCGCCCGTGACGACGGGGTAGCCCTCTGTCTCTGTGCCGGCCGCCTGAGGCAAGGTCGCTGTCCACAGCCGGTCCAGTGCCGCGAAGACTATGGTGGATCCATCGGGAGAGGGTCGTGTCCCCCGGATCTGGGCGACGCGGAGAACCGAGTCGTTGATGGGATACTCGAACTTCGCCAGAGGTCCCAGGTGTTGCTCGACCCTGGCCGTGAAGGGGATCTCCCGGGCCTCGCCCGACGGGATGGCCACCCGCATGAGCTTGCCGCCCCAGGTGGTGATGAGGGACCCCGAGTCGGGGGTCCAGGCCCCTCCGGGATACACGTCGCGGTCGCGCGTACCCCCTCCCTGGGAGTCGTCCCGCTGGACGTCCATGACCAGCCACGTCTCCTCCCCGGTCCGGAGATCCCTCAGCCTGAGGGCCTCCCGGGCGTCGTAACGAGTGGCATAGACCAGCCAATTGCCGTCGGGGCTCGGCATGGGGCGGAAGGCGCCTTCGTGCTCGTGGGTCCGGACCAGGACCCTGCCCGTTTCGCGGTCCAGCATTCCGATCTGGATCTGGCCTATCTGACGGGCCGAGCTCCGGGGCCCGTGGTCCGGTCCGAAGGCGGGGGCGTCTCCGACGAGCTCATTCAGGGAGGAGGCGACGAACCCGCCCCCCAGGTTGCC
>JAHEKK010000693.1 GCA_024638395.1 Gemmatimonadota bacterium
TGGAGGAGGTAGGCCGTCTCGTTGGCGTCCCGGAGACTCGTCCAGAAGGCGTGGGGCCCTAGGCGAGTCACCACCGCGACGTTCTGAAGCCCGATCTCCGTGTCCATGAACGCCGACGGGTCGGCCGAGAACGCGGCGAGCGACACCACGTCGCCGGCCACGACGTTCTCAGGTTCGTCCACTTCGACGACGGTGGGCTCGGCATTCGCGGACAGCCAGTACACGAAGCCGGCCATGACGCCGAATGAAAGGATCATCAACGGAGTACCGAGGTTGGCGGAGCCGGCTCGGGACTTTGCGTTGAATATGGCCACGTTCGGTCCTCTTTCAGTTTGGTTCACCCAGGGGGACGGAGAACCTGGCGCAGTCCGCACCCAGGGCGGGACCGGCCTCCTACTCCTCCCTCAGATCATCAACGGGGCAGAGTATCACACCAACTCGATGAGCGCCATCTCCGCGGCGTCACCTTTTCGATTCCCCAGTTTCAGGATCCGGGTGTATCCGCCTGGCCGCTCCGTGTACCTCGGACCGATGTCGTCGAAGAGCTTGCCGAGAACGTCCCGGTCCGCAATCCGCCGTCCGGCCAGGCGACGGGCATGGAGATCGCCCCGCTTGGCCAGGGTGATCAGCCGCTCCGCGTAGGGCCGGAGCTCCTTCGCCTTCGCCGTGGTGGTGGTGATTCGTTCGTGCTGAAACAGGGACGTGGCCATGTTCCGCAGCGTGGCCTTCCGGTGGCTGGGAGACCTCGAGAGGTTTCGACCCTTTTTTCGGTGGCGCATGGTACCGGTTCCTGATTGGGCAGGTCTATTCTGCTGTCGCTTCTTCGACGAAGTAGAGGCGGCCGTCTTCCCCTTCTTCCCACTTCATGCCGAAGTGGAGGCCGTGTTCGTCGAGGAAGTCGGCGATCTCCTTGAGGGACTTCTTACCGAAGTTCTCGATCCCCAGCATCTCGTCTTCGCTCCGCCGGACCAGTTCACCCAGGGTCTCGATGGACTCCTTCTGGAGCGAGTTCCGCGACCGGACACTGAGCTCCGCGAGGTCCTCGATGGAACGTCGGAAGAGCTCCGACATCTTGTCGGACACCGGGGCCGCGCCGGGCCGAACGACCTCCGGGATTCCACCGTCCCCGAAGTGGAGCATGTACTCGAGGTGGCGGCGCACCAACTCCGCCGCATAGCGCACGGCCCGCTCGGGGTCGATGGATCCGTCGGTCTCGACCTGGAGCGTCAAACGGTCGAAGTCCGTCCGCTGGCCGACCCGGGTTTCCTCAACCCTGAAGTTGGCCCGGAGAACCGGATTGTAGATCGCGTCGATGCGAACCAGGTCCACGGGCGCGCTGCGCGGCATCGGCTGCTGGTCGGCAAGAACGAACCCCCGACCCTTGTTCACGTAGAGCTCGATGTTGAGCTCCTTGTTGTCCTCGAGGGTGAGGATGTGATGGTCGGGATCCAGCACCGTCACGGATCCTGGCGCCTTGATGTCGGCGGCGGTCACCGCGCCCGCCTTCTTGACCTGGATCTCCAGAACCGCCTCTTCGATGTCCTCGTCGAGACCGATGACCAGAGACTTCAGGTTCTGGATCACCTGGTGGACGTCCTCCACTACCGACCCGATGGTCTGGTGTTCGTGGACTACCCCGTCGATGCGGAAAGCCCAGACTGCAGACCCCCGAAGCGACGACAGGAGCACGCGGCGGACCGAATTCCCCAGTGTATGGCCGTATCCCCTCTCGAGGGGCTCCATCACGAATTCTGCCGACCGGCCATCCTTCGACGTTTCGGCTATTTCTACACGCTCAGGTAGAACAAGACCGGTAAGATCAATCTCCACAGTCACCCTCCGTGCCCATCGGGGCGTCGCTTTGAAGGCCTTGGACCGGTGGCGCACAGAGCACCGACCGCCCCGAAAACCGAATTACTTGGAGTAGAGCTCGACGATGAGCTGCTCTTGGGCAGCCAACGGGATGTCGCCCCGGGTAGGTACGCGGGTCACGCGGCCCACCCGTTTTTCCTCGTCCAGCGCCAGCCAGTCGAGTAGCGGTGGCCGGGACCTTGCTCCGAGGCTGACTTCCACCGCCTCCAGATTGCGGGACTTGGGGCGAAGCGCGACCTCGTCGCCTGCCGAAACGCGGAAGCTGGGGACGTTCACCGTCTGCCCATTCACAGCCACGTGCCGGTGGCGAACCAGTTGACGAGCCTGCCTGCGATTCGCCGCGAATCCCATCCGAAAGACCACATTGTCCAACCGGCTCTCGAGGGCGACGATGAGGTTCTCGCCAGTTACGCCCGGCCGGTTGGCGGCATACGTGAATATGTTGCGGAACTGCTTCTCCTGGAGCCCGTAGATCCGCTTCACCTTCTGCTTCTCACGGAGCTGCACCGCATAGTCGGACTGCTTCCGCCGCCTGACCGAGGCGGGGCCGTGCTGGCCCGGGGGGTATTGGCGGCGCTCCACGGGACATTTCTCCGTGTAGCACTTGCTGCCCTTCAGGAAGAGCTTCTGCCCCTCGCGACGACAACGTCTGCAAACAGGTCCGGTATAGCGTGCCATGGATTCCTTCGTGTCTCCGTTTGGTCGGGTCGCCTAGACC
>JAHEKK010000694.1 GCA_024638395.1 Gemmatimonadota bacterium
GCGCCGTTCTCTCGAATCCGCCATCGGCCAGTCACGTCGTAGCTGTCGAGCGTAAGGCCGATCGGATCGATGAGCCGGTGGCACGAGTTGCATACGGGATTCGACCTGTGTAGCTCCATCCGCTCCCGGGTCGTGAGCGAGCGCCCGTCCATCGTTCCGTCCGTCTCCTCGAGGTCAGGCACCCCCGGTGGCGGGGGCGGGGGCGGGGTGTTCAGCAGGACCTCCATGAGCCATTTGCCGCGGAGGACGGGGGAAGTTCGGGTCCCCAAGGAAGTCAACATCAGGACGCTGCCGTGGCCCAACACTCCCCTTCGCTGGGTCCCCTCTGGGTATCGGACTCTCCGGAAGTGGTCCCCGACCACGCCACGAATTCCGTAATGCTCGGCCAGTCGTTGATTCAGGAACGAGTATTCGGCCGAGTAGAGCTCGATGAGGCTCCGGTCTTCTTCGACCAGATTGCCGAAGAAGAGCTCCGTTTCTCGGCGCATGTCATGGGCGAGCTGCTCGGTGAAGTCCGGGAACCAGAACGCGTCGGGTCGCACGAGATCGAGGTCTTGCAGCCGCAGCCACTGCGCTGCGAAACGCGTGGCGAGGGCCTCCGCCCGCGGGTCTCGTAGCATACGCATGACCTGGGCTTCCAAGTCACGTGGGTCGGAGAGCCGACCGTCTGCCGCAGCGCGAACCAGCTCGTCGTCGGGGGGGCTTCCCCACAAGAAGAAAGAGAGCCTCGACGCCAGAGCTAGGTCGCTAAGTCGGTATCTCTCACCCGGTCGGAGGCCAGCGGGCTCCGACTCGAGGCGGAAGATGAAGTGGGGGCTGGCGAGGATCGCCTCGAGCGCAGTGCGGACCCCGACCTCGAAGTCGTCCGTCTCTACGGCGGCGTCATAGAAAGACATGAGGTCCGCCATCTCGCGATCCTCGAGGGGGCGCCGGTACGCTTCGGTGGCGAGTCGAGACACGATCTCCTCAGCGCACGGCCGGGCGTTCTCCGGTGAAGTCGGGCGGCACGTGAAGAGCCGCTGACGGGCGCTGGACTCCGAGACCCCCCGGGGATCCCGGGGTCCGACGATGGTCATGTCCCTCAAGTGCGGAAGGAGCGTCACTCCATAGCCGACGGGCGCTCGTGTCCCGGCCAGGGATGATTGGTGCGGTTGAAGAATGTCGTCGTACGGACCCGCCACGTTTTCGATGAACGCCGCGGCGACCCGCCGCTGACCCGCGCGGATGAAGACCGGCTCGGTCTCCATGGCCCAGTTCGGACCCAGATCGGCATCTATGTGGAGGACCTCGAGCTCCAGCAGGGCGACCCGCTCACCGTCGACGGAAATGTCGAGGTCCTCGTTACGGGCCACGTCACCGGCCCAGAACGAGAACTTGAAGGCATACTCACCGTCGGCTGGGAAGTGATGGTCGACCACGACGCCCCCGCGTGTACCGAAAGGCGCGCCCTCCACTCTGTCCCAAGCATGTTGGGACTCGTAGACCGATACCCGGTAGGTGGCCGAGGTTTCGGTGGCGTTGGGGTGGCCGAGCGCCAGGCGACTCACCTCGTTGGCCGCGGTCAGGTAGGCGTCCAGGAGCGTCGAGGACAACGTCTGCGCCACCGCCATGTTGTCGAAGTTCGCCAGGTACGAGTCGAGGGGCAGCCACTGCCCTGCGTCGACCTTCAGGCCCAAGAGGTTCTCGATCGCGTTGGCGTACTCGGTGCGGTTCAGTCTCTGGAAGGGCCGGGATCCGGGGTTGGGGCTTTCGGCGGCGGCCTCGTCGATGATGTCCTCCAAAGTACCCACCAATGCCAGCAGCGTATCTGAGCTGGGACGGCGGGCGCCGGGCGGCGGCATCATCTCCGCCCGGAGCTTGTTGATGATCTTCTCCCCCGACTCGACTCGGTCGAGCAACTGCGCCACGTCGAACGTTTCGAGCGACAGATTCCCGGTGAGCCGCCGTTCGTTATGGCAGCGGACGCAATATTCCTGTATGACATCCGTCAGGACCTCGGGCTCAATGTCGGGAGCCTCGGGGGACGCCGACGCCAGGGCCGCGACGACGGTAGGCGGAACGTCACGCGCCGGTGGCGCCGGATTCCCGGCCTGGCACGCGGAAACGGCCAGCGACACCCCCAGGGCTGCCGCCGCGGCCCTCAGCCTGGTCAGGGAAAGTCCCAAACGGAATCCGAGCGCCGGCCCCCCGTGGGAGGCTAGGCGGCGTTGGGCTCCCGTCGCCGAAGCTGACACGGGGCTAAGACCCACCGCCCTGGAGGGCAAACTTCTGTACACGCCTGCCCGTGGACGCTTCGCCCACGTACACGTTACCCCGCGAATCCACACCCATCCCGTGAGGGCGGATGAACTGGCCGACCTGCCGGCCGCCACGACCGAACTCACCGACGATCTCGAGATCGGAGCGACGGAGGATCCAGACCTTGTGGTTGGTGCCGTCCGCTAGGTAGAGCCACTGTTGGTCTGCGTCCGGCGAGAATCCGATCACGAACGAGCCAGGGACGGCCTTCTCCGTGACGAACGTGCCGTCGTGCTGGAAGACCTGGAGTCGGGTGTTGGCGCGGTCCGCGACGTAGATGCGTCCGTCC
>JAHEKK010000076.1 GCA_024638395.1 Gemmatimonadota bacterium
CAGCCGACCGAAGATGGTCAGCCGGTGCCATTCCGTCCGCTCCTGCTGCTGTCCGGACCGGTCCTGGAAGGTCCGGTTGGTCGCTAGGGAGAGTTTGGCAACCCGAGCGCCCGACGAGGTGGCCCGGATCTCCGGGTCGTTTCCGACGTTTCCGATCAAGGACACTTTGTTGAGAGAACGCGCCATGGTCTTTCGGTTGACGTGGTGAGCGCATGGCGGGTCTCATCCACCGGCCACCTGGGCCCAAATTTCGAGACACGCACAAGGGGCACAAAGGTATATGGACGCCTTGGAGCCCGCTACGATGCTCCCGGGAAGGCTCCGAATTCTGGCCCGGTCCGGGGGATTGGCCGTAGCTTGGCCAGGGTTCGGCGCTCCATCCTGAGCCGCCTTTCGACATACCCCCGTTCCACCCGAAACGAAGAGCACCGATGTCAGACGATCCACTCGTCCGTGTAGATGTGCGGGAGCGCATCGCCACGGTGACCATCGATCGGCCCGAGAAGCTCAATGCCCTCAATCCCGAGGTGATCGCTCAGCTGGACGGGGCCTTCGCCTCCATCCGCGACGACGACGACGTGGGAGGGGTGTTGCTGACCGGGGCGGGAGGCAAGGCGTTTGTCGCCGGCGCGGACATCGGCGTTCTGGCCGAAATGGATTCCCTGACGGGAGTGAAGGTCAGCAGGGACGGCCAGGAGGTATTCCGCAGGATCGAGGCCTTCCCGAAGCCGGTCGTGGCCGCCGTCGCAGGCTATGCGCTGGGCGGCGGCTGCGAGCTCGCACTGGCCTGCCACCTGCGGGTTGCCGCCGAATCGGCTCGGTTCGGCCTTCCGGAAGTAGGGTTGGGCATTATCCCCGGCTATGGGGGCACCGTTCGCCTCACTCGCCTGGTTGGCCTCGGGCGTGCCCTGGAGATGATTCTCACCGGAGACATGGTGGATGCGCAGGAGGCGGCCCGGATCGGGCTGGCCAACAGGGTGGTTCCGTCCGACGAACTGGAGGATCAGAGTCGGGCTCTGCTCGGCAAGATCATCGCCAAGGGCCCGGTCGCCCTGGAGATGGCCATCAAGTCCACCTACCTGGCGGTCCAATCCACCATGGACGACGCCCTCACCTTCGAGTCCTCCCTCTTCGGCCTCCTGGCGTCCACCGACGACATGCGGGAGGGGATGAAGGCCTTCCTGGAGAAGCGGAAGCCTGACTTCAGGGGACGGTGAAGGCTCCTCTCCCTGACGGAGAGGATTGCGCTCACCCCTGCCCATCGTGCACAGTGTAGCGTCGGGGCCGTGCGTCCCGGACTTCGCACGCGGAAGGGGTAGGACTTTGGGCCCATGCTCCAGCGGTTCCCGCCAGGGGAGTCGATATCGAATCCTCGTCCCGTGCCTCGTGCCGGTCGTCCTCCTGGGTGCGTGCATACCCCAGCTCCCGACCTACCCGGAAGCCAGTGATCCTTCCGATCCCCGTGTGCGCTTCTCCGAGCCCGTGGTCTGGGTTTCCGACCCCCAGGACAACGGCGTCATCTTACGGGAGGCTCTCTTTTCCGCCGAGGGCGCCCCTGTGGAATTCGAGGGGGCGTTCAAGCCCGGCCAGGAGCTCCATCTCCTGGCCGCCCGGATACAGACGCCGAACCTGGGCTTCTTCATCGTCCGAATGCCCGTCACCGACACGGTGTCGCCCGGGCCCGCCTTCATCCAGTCATCGCCGGCGATCCTGTTCAACACCCACCGGATTCGGCTGAAACTCCGTCTCCGGGACGCCGACGGAAGCGTTGTCTCCATCGACTCGGTGAACGTGAATCTCAGGTAGCGTCCGCCGACAGGCGTCCGCGCGGCCCGGGGCCTTCCTAAAGTATTGCCGGACAACCGTTTCCAACGCCTTCCACCGCTGGAAGAAGCTGGGCCCTTTCGTTAGATTGGTGGATGTTCCGAACCGTCCGTCCCAGCCCCCCTTCGTGGTCCTGACCGAGTTGGAGCTGCTCCACTTTCGGAACCTGGTGGCTCAGGAGCTGAAGTTCCCGCCAGAAGGTGCCGCGATCGTTGGGGACAACGCCCAAGGCAAGACCAATCTGCTGGAGGCCGTGTACTACCTGGAGACCTTCAGGTCCTTCCGGGGGGCGGCTGACCAGGAGCTCGCCACGTTTTCCAAGCCCGTTTTCAGGGTGGAGGCCCGGATGGTGGGGGGCCGGGCCCGGTCGGTCGCCGCTGCGTTCGACAATGCGAACCGAAGGAAGAAGGTCACGGTGGACGGTACCGAAGCCGCACCCCTGTCCAGTGCTCTGGGGAACCTTGCTGCCGTGGTCTTTTCTCCGGCCGACGTGGAGCTCATCGGGGGCGGTCCCGCACGCCGACGCCGCTTCATGGACGTGGTCCTCTCCCTCAATGCCGCCGGCTACGTGACGGCTCTTCAGCGCTACCGGAAGGCGCTGTCCCAACGAAATGCGGCGCTGAAGCGGGGGAGCTCCCGGGCTCAGGTCGCGGCATGGGATCAGTCCCTGTGCGAAAGCGGCGCGTTGGTCACGGCGGCGCGGCGCGGGTGGGCAGTCTCGAGCCGGGATGGGTTTGGCGACTACTATGGAATCGTCTCGGGCGGCGGCAAGGCCCGCCTGGAGTATCGGTCCCGGCTGGCCGACCGATGCGAAGGGGATGCGGGTGACCTCGAAGCCGGGCTCCGGGCCCTCCTCGAGGACGCGTGGCCGCAGGACGAAAGGCTGCGCACCACGTCGGTCGGCCCCCACCGGGATGAGCTCCTCATCTCCGTCGACGACGGAACGGGTGAAGTGTCCGCCCGGTCGTACGGATCCGGGGGGCAGAGGCGGAGCGCGGCCCTGGCCTTACGCCTGGTCGAGGCCGCGACCATTCGGCGGGCGAGAGCGGTGGAGCCCCTGTTGCTTCTCGACGATGCCTTTGCGGAGCTGGACGACCACCGCTCGGCCCAGATCATGGGTCTCATCGCGAGTGAGTCCACCGGTCAGGTCATCGTCACGGCGCCGAAGCGCTCCGATATCGATGCGTTTCGTGGGCGGCTGCCGGAGTGGAACATCCGGGGGGGGAGGGTCGAGGCATGACGAGTCCCGTCAGGGTCACGGGCGGCCGGCGGCGGAATGCCCGTCCCGTGCCGGTGTCCCAGGTCCTGGACGACTATCTCCGAGCCTCGGGGCTGGACGAGGCTCTCGAACGCACGGGTCTCCTCGACGACTGGGCGGCAGTGGTGGGCGACCGCATCGCCGCGGTGACCAGGGCCGCGGAGGTGCGGGGGGATACGCTGATCGTCGAGGTCGACTCGAGCGCGTGGCTCAATGAGCTAACGATGATGCGGAACACGATCCTGGGGCGGATCAACAAGCTCCCCGACCGGCCGTCCCTCGGGCGGATCCGGTTCCGGCTGGCTCCGGGACCGGGGGGCGGGGACCCGGCGAATACCGATGTGAACCAACCACTTGAAGGACGTCATGGCTGACCAGCAGAAGGGCAACGACTACACCTCCCGTCAGATCCAGGTCCTCAAGGGCCTGGAAGCCGTCAGGAAGCGGCCGGGGATGTACATCGGCTCCACATCGGCGAGGGGCTTGCACCATCTCGTCTACGAGGTCGTGGACAACTCCATCGACGAAGCGATGGCGGGTCACTGTACGGAGGTACACGTGACCATCCACCCCGGTGATTCCATCACGGTGATTGATGACGGGCGTGGGATCCCGGTTGACCTCCATCCCACCGAGAAGATCCCGGGGGTCGAGCTCGCCATGACGACGCTCCATGCCGGCGGGAAGTTCGACAAGAACTCCTACAAGGTTTCCGGTGGACTCCACGGGGTCGGCGTCAGCGTCGTGAATGCGCTGTCCGAGTGGCTCGAGGTCGAGATCCACCGCGGCGGCAAGCGCTACCACCAGCGGTATGCGCGGGGCGTGAAAACAAAGGAGCTGGAGGAAATCGGGTCGGCCAAGGGGAGCGGCACCCAGGTCTCGTTCAAGCCTGACCCGGAGATCTTCACGGAACTGACGTACAACTACGACACGTTGGCCAGCCGCCTCCGGGAGTTGGCCTTCCTCAACAAGGGGCTCAAGATCGTCCTTCGGGACGAACGATCCGACGAAGAGACCGAGGAGATCTACAAGTATGACGGCGGTCTCGCCGAGTTCGTCGCATATCTCCGCGGCGCTCGTAGCGCGGTCCACGACAAGATCATCTACTTCGAGGCGTCGCGTCCGGAGGCGGAGATCGAGCTGGCCATGCAATACGATTCGGGGTTCAGCGAGAACACCCACACGTTCGTCAACAACATCAATACCCATGAAGGCGGCACCCACCTCACCGGCTTCAAGGCGGCGCTGACGCGGACCATCAACGACTACGCCCGGAAGAACAACATCTTCAAGAAGGACGAGAACCTTTCCGGCGACGATGTCCGTGAGGGGCTGACCTGCGTCCTCAGCGTGAAAGTGATGGAGCCCCAGTTCGAAGGGCAGACCAAGACCAAGCTGGGGAACTCGGAGATCAGGGGTGCGGTCGAGGCTGCCGTGAACGAGCACCTGGCCATCTTCCTCGACGAGAACCCGAAGGCGGCCAAGGCACTCATCGAGAAGTCCCTCCAGGCGGCGAGGGCAAGAGAGGCCGCACGGAAGGCCAGGGACCTGGCCCGGAAGAAGAGCGCTCTCGAGGGGGGCGTCCTTCCGGGTAAGCTCGCAGACTGCTCCATCAACGATCCGGCCCTGTCCGAGATCTATCTGGTCGAGGGCGACAGCGCCGGCGGGTCGGCGAAACAGGGTCGGGACCGATCGTTCCAGGCCATCCTTCCGTTGAAGGGCAAGATCCTGAATGTGGAGAAGGCCCGCATCGACAAGATCCTGTCCAACGACGAGATCCGGGCCATGGTGACGGCTATCGGCGCCGGCATCCGCGACGACTTCGACATCGAGAAGTGCCGGTATCACAAGATCATCATCATGACCGACGCCGACGTGGACGGAGCCCATATCCGAACCCTCCTCCTCACGTTCTTCTTCCGGCAGATGAGGGAGCTGATCGAGCAGGGGTACATCTACATTGCCCAGCCCCCGCTGTACCGCGTCCAGAAAGGCAAGACGGAGCGGTACGCCTACACCGAAGAGGAGCGGGACAGGGAGGTGAAGACCCTCTCCAACGGCAAGGGGAGCAAGAGCATCTCGATCCAGCGGTACAAGGGCCTTGGCGAGATGAATCCGGATCAGCTCTGGAAGACGACGATGGACCCTGAATCGCGGACCATTCTCCAGGTCACCGTCCAGAGTGCTGCCGAGGCCGACCTGGTGTTCTCGCGTCTCATGGGGGACGAGGTGGAGCCCCGCCGGCAGTTCATCGAGAAGAACGCCAAGTACGTCCGGAATCTGGACGTCTGATCGTTGTCGGGGCGGGACAGACGGATCCGCAACGTCCTCCCGGCTCCGTCGCAAGGTACGGAGTCGCGGGTTTCGGAGGCCGGCGGAACGGTGGGGACTCGTGGCGGATTGGGATGCGCGAGCACCGATTGGGTTCCCCTCCCTTTATCGTAGCCGGCCCGCAACGTAGTTTTACTCCGGATTTCGTGGGAAACATCTGGCGCACCCAGATGGCGTGTGACACAGAACCACCCAAGGTCCAAGGAGATCCGCTGATTCCAACCGTTGTCCGACCCCCTACAAACCAGCACTTGCGCGAAATCCGTGGCCCGACCGGGCCACGGATCGTGTGACCTGTCCCATCAACAAGGACGTGACGGGATGAGAAGCAAACATCGTTTGAACCCAATCTCCGTGCTTGGGGCCTTACTGGCTCTGAGTCTCGGAGCGGCGGTCCCCGCCGCGGCCCAGACCGGAACGGTTCAGGGCCAGGTGGTGGACGCCAACTCACAACGCCCCCTTTCCGCTGCCCAGGTGTCCATCGTCGGCACCGGGATCGGACAGATCGCCAATTCGTCCGGGCGTTTTCTACTCCTCAACGTGCCCGCGGGCCAACAGACGGTTCGCGTCGAGCTCATCGGGTACGGCGCTGCCGAGCAGACGGTCAGCGTCACCTCCGGACAGGCGGCGATGGTCGACTTCACCCTGACGGCAACGGCCATTGCCCTCGACGAGCTTGTCGTCACCGGTGTGGGCGCGCAGACCACGCGCCGCGCTCTGGGAACCACAGTCGACGTCTTGAACGAAGAAGCCATCGCCCTCGCGCCGGTGCAGTCGGTGGACCAGCTCCTCCAGGGCCGCGTGTCGGGCGCCACGGTCAACGCCGTCTCGGCCCAGCCGGGTACCGGCTCGCTGATCAACTTCCGGGGCGTGTCGTCGGTCTTCGGCGCCCAGACGCCGGTCATCTACATCGACGGCGTGCGCGTTGACAACGATCAGGCCACGGCCGCTGGGACCGGCGGAGAGCAGTCCTCCGCCCTGGCCGACCTGCTGACCAGCGACATCGAGCGCATCGAGGTGACCAAGGGTGGTGCCGCATCGACGCTGTACGGATCAGACGCGGCGACCGGTGTGATCCAGATCTTCACCAAGAAGGGAACTCCCGGGGCGCCCCGCATCACCGCCCGGATGGAGCAGGGGGTCCACACGCCCGAGCTGAAATACATGTTCGATACCGGCGTCATCTTCCCGGACCGCGTCGACGAACCCGACAACAACGGCGTGGTCGGAGACAAGTTCCTCGGAGACAACTACTTCCGTAGCGGTCACACCCAGAACTACTACGTGGGTGTGAGCGGTGGGACGGCGGAAGTGACCTATAGCATCAGCGGCAGGTTGGAGGACTCGGAGGGCACCCAGCCCAAGAATGACGCGACCAACTACAACCTCCGTGGTGGGGTCCAGGCGTCCGTGTCCGAGAACTTCACGCTCGACTTTTCCGGGAGTTATACGCGGAACAACTTCGGCCGCCTGTACAACGGCACCGCCATTGCCGACCCCCTGACGACGTTCGAGGTGGGGGACGCGCTCTTCTTCTCCGGTGCGGGCACCCTACAGGAAGCCCTCGACATCTTCCTGATGCCCGATATCAGCGAAGAGGTGAGCCGGTTCATCTTCTCCAGCGGCGCGCGGTGGCAGATCCGTGAAGATCTGAGCGCCCGCCTGACGCTCGGAGCCGACAATCGGGGCAGCCAGCAGCGGCAGTTCCAACCCATCGGGTTCACGCCAGGCGAGCCCACGGGCCAGCTCACCCGCTTCGACCGGAGCTTCACCTCGGTCTCGCTCGATGCGGGTCTGTCGTACAGCTGGGTCAACGAAGACGGTTCGATCACATCGTCCACGACGGTGGGCGCCCAGGGCTTCCGGGAGGACGAGAGCATCATTTCCGGACAGGGCACCACTTTCGCTTTGCCTGGAACCCTCGACTTCGACAACGGCGCCTTGATTACGGCCTCCGAGTTCAACTCGGAGGTGTTCAACGGCGGGGTCTACTTCGACGAGCAACTGGGCTACCAGAACAAGTTCTACGTCGGCGGTGGATTCCGGGTCGACGCCGGCTCCAGCTTCGGTGACGACATCGACACCGAGATCTACCCCAAGGCCACCGGGTCCTACATCCTTTCCGAGGATCTGGACATCGGCTTCGTGGACGAGTTCAAGCTCCGCGCCGCGTATGGGGCGACCGGGAAGTTCCCCGGGGCCTTCCTCAAGGACCGCACCTTCGACGCGGAATCCTTCCGGGGCGAGTCTGCTCCCAGATTCGCGAACCCCGGGAATGCCGACCTCCGTCCTGAAAAGACCTCGACGGTCGAAGCCGGCATCGATGCGGCGCTGCTGTCCAACCGCGTGGGCCTGAATTTCACCTGGTACAACGCCGTCACCAGCGATGCTCTGTTCCTCGTACCTGAGCAGCCGGTCACCGGGCTGGGGACCCAGCAGCGGAACGTTGGAGAGATCACCAATCAGGGCATTGAATTGGCGATGAACTTCCAGGTGATCAACACTCCGACCCTGGCATGGTCCGTCGGCGGTACGTTCCAGTACAACGACAACGAAGTGACGGACATGGGCGGTGTCGCGGACTTCACCGTGGAGAGCGGCCAGAAGCGTGTCACCCAGAACCAGCCAGTCGGCGCGTGGTGGGTTACGACCCCCATCGATACCAACGATGATGGGCTGCCCGACGGTTCTGAGCGCAGATTTACGGGCGCGTCCCCGGTTCCGAACAAGAGCGGCAGTTTCAACACCACCCTCTCTGTTGGAAACAACCTGACCATCAGCGGCCTGGCCGACTGGGCCGGGGGCCACGAGGTCTTCGACTGGGGTTCCGTCTGGGCGACCTTCAACGGCATCTTCCGCCGCGAGTTGATCCAGTGCGGCGAGACGGCCGATCCCAACTGTGAGTTCCTGTTCCCCGTCCAGTACAACCTGGACGGCACGGAGCGTGGCCGGTACAGCCAGAGTGCTGCCCGGTCTGCCTTCATCTACGATGGGGATTGGTTCAAGCTCCGGGAGCTGTCTGTCCGGTATGCGCTGCCCGAGAGTCTCTCCGGGAGCCTGAATGTTTCCAGGGCCACGGTATACGCCAGCGGCAGGAATCTCTGGATCTGGTCCAGGAACGAGTTGATCGACCCGGAGTTGAACGGGGTGTCAGGCGGCGGGCTGGAGCTCGGCGGTGAAAGCAGCATCACCCTCTCGCCAAACCGAACCTTCAGATTCGGCGTCGAAATCGTCTTCTAAGGCTCTTGATATGCCCTGGGCCGGGGGGTCGACCCTCCCGGTCCAGGCGACTGATCTCTCAAGGAGAAAGAATCCAATGATCACGAAACTTCCGAACCTCGGAAATCGGATGGGACGGGCCGCGTTGGCCTTGATCCTCTCCGTGGGGCTCGTGGGGTGCGACGCGATCGATCCGACCGAGGTCACGAACCCGACCACGACGGACGAAGACCTGGCGAACGCCGCGGAGCCAACCGCGGCGCTGTTGTCGGGTCTCCGGGCCCAGTTTGCTCGACTCGTCGGCGCGGCTGTCGTCGATACGGAGGTCGTAAGCGACAACTACTCGGTTCACGGCACCGGCATCAACGCGGAGCTGGACGATCCACGCGCCATCACCCCCGATATCCATAACTCAACCGGGCGCTTCAGCGGCTCCACCTACTGGAACTCTCAGGAGCTCCGGGCTCTTGGCGATTTCGTTGTCGACGAGATTGCCCCCAGCGACGATACGGCGACTCCGGAACAGATTGCAGAGGCCCGCTTCTACCGTGGGTTCGCATATCTGATTCTGGGGGAGAACTTCTCGTATGCCCCCGTCGAGGAAGACGGACCTGCCCAGGACGCCTCTGTTCTGCTGGGGCTGGCTGTAGCCGACCTGACGGCGGCCACGGCTTTCGGGCCGCAGGTCAACGCCGCGCTGGCCCGGGCCTACCGCCTGCAGGGTGACGGTGCATCGGCGACCGCGGCGGCAAACGCGGCCCTCGCGGCCGATCCGGCTCTGCTGTTCGACCAGGGTTACGATGCCACTTCGATCACGAACGCGCCGGTGTCGTTCCTTGTCCTGCGGGCCCTGCAAGAGATGCAGCCCCTACCGAGGCTGGATTTCCTGGATCCGAAATTCACGGATCGAGAGTCGGGTATCCCCGTGGCCAAGGCCGAGGAAATGCACCTGATCCTGGCGGAGGTCGAGCTCGCCGCCGGGAACACGCTGGTGGGGCGTGACCACCTGGTCAACGCCATCGACCTTGCGAACACCCGCACCACGGTTTCGTTCGACGATATCGACGAGCGCCGTAATGCCGACCTCACACTCCGGCCCAGGGATCCAGAGATCAACATCGCGGCGGACGCTGCAAGCCCCTTGCGGGCGGGCCTGGTTCTCAAGCGCCCCAGCACTTCCGCCCTCAGCATCCCGAACGTGTCGGCGACATCCCTCGACCGGGACAGTGTGGCCGCGATGACCGACGCGACGGAGATCTGGCACGCGTTCCACCTGGCTCGTCAGGAGATCATGTTCCTGGAGGGCCGGAGGATGTCGGACCTCGGCATCCGACTGCCCATGATGCTCCGGGAGATCGATCAGAACGCCACCATCAACGATGGGGATCCAGGCACCCGTCCGGTCGTACCGGCGTACGTGCCCATGGGGTTTGCGGCCATGGATACGTTCGATCCTCCGACGCCCTACGATGGGGTGGATCCGGATTCACCGTTGGTCACCACCGACGTGACCATCGATGTGGACATGAACAGGAT
>JAHEKK010000695.1 GCA_024638395.1 Gemmatimonadota bacterium
ACCCGAAACGACCATCACGCGCTGGGACAAGGGAAGGCCTCCGGAAAGGGCCCGGGCGCCGATGACCTTGTCGACGGCGTTGTGGCGGCCCACGTCCTCGCGGACCACATCCAACTCCCCGGACGCGTCGAAGAGCGCCGCGGCATGGAGGCCCCCGGTCCTGTCGAATACCGCCTGAGCCTCCCTGAGGCGGTTCGGGAGACCCGACAGAAGGTCTGGGGCTATCCGGAATCCCAGGTCCGGAACCGGCGCGCAGCCCATGGCCTCCACCGCCTCGAGGGAGGCCTTCCCACACACGCCGCAGGACGAGGTCACGTAGAAGTTCCTCGACAGGGCTTCGGCACGGAATCGGGTGGGGTCGCGAACCGAGACCGTGACGACGTTGTACTCCTGGGGATCCACGTTCCGGCAGTAGCGGATCTCTCCGAAGGCGGCGGGGCCGTCGAGGATTCCCTCGGTGGTCAGGAAGCCCGCCGCCAGGTCGAAGTCGTCTCCCGGCGTCCGCATCGTCACGGCCACCGGGACTTCCCGCGCCGATGCCCCGGAACCGACCTCCACACGGATCTCCATTGGCTCCTCGACCGCCACTTGGTCGCTCCTCGTTCCGAAGTGGCCAGCCCGGCGGCGGCCGACCCGGACTCGGGCAGTCTTTCGATGTGAAACCGTGGCCATGGAAGTTCCCCTCGCTTTCGGAGCGTTCCACCGATTATATGTATCTGGACGGCCCTGAGAACATCTGTTCCCGCCTTACCCGAACCCAGTCGCCTCCCCATGCCCACCCCGACAGACGAACAACTCATCGGACGGTGGAAGGGTGAGCCCGCCCCACTACTCCCTCTTCTGCACGCTTTCCATACCCGGGACGGCCACCTCTCGGAGGAGGCCATCCGGACTATCGCCCAGGGCCTGCGAATCCCCCTGGCCGACCTTTTCGGAACCGTCACCTTCTATCACCACCTGGGGCGGACGCCGGGCAGCTTGGAACAGCCACGGGTGTGCACCGGGCCCGTATGCCGCCTGCGGGGAGCGGGCGCCCTCATGGAGGCGCTGGAGACGCAGGGCTTGGAGCCCACGGCAATGCCCTGTCCCGGTCGGTGTGATCAACCCGTTCCCGTGATCCGGGGGGGCGAGGTCCTGGTCGGCAACGGGGGGGGGCAGCTCTCGCACGAGCCGAGCCCACTCCCGCCGAAGCCGCCCACGGGGGTCGAGGAGTGCGTATTCGCCGGCATCCGCCGGCCGCGTCGACGAACCCTCCCCGGCTACGGCGGGGGCCAAACGTATGAGGCGCTGGCCCGAGCCCTCGCGGAAGGGTCGCCCGAACGCCTCATCGACCTGATCGACGCGAGCGGCCTTGCCGGGCGGGGTGGAGCAGGCTTTCCGACCGGACGGAAATGGAGAGCCGTACGGGAAGCCGAGGGTCAACCGAAGACCATCGTTTGCAACGCCGACGAAGGCGAACCCGGCTGCTTCAAGGACCGGGTCCTCATGGATCACGATCCCCACGCGCTCCTCGAGGGCATGGCCCTGGCCGGCTATGCTACGGGCGCTACCCGGGGGTTCATCTATCTTCGCTATGAGTATCCGGACACCGCACATGTCCTGGAGGCCGCCCTCGGGGAAGCCCGGGAGGCGGGGCTCCTCGGAAACAGGGTCCTGGGTTCCGACTTCTCCTTCGACATCTACGTACGCCGGGGAGCCGGGGCCTACATCTGTGGAGAGGAGACATCTCTCCTCAATTCGCTGGAGGGGATGCATCCCTTCCCCAGGAATCGCCCTCCCTTCCCCGTTACCCACGGCTACGAGAACCTCCCCACTGCGGTCAACAACGTGGAGACCCTGGCCAGCGTGCCCCCGATCGTGGCCAGGGGCGCCGATTGGTACCGCGGCCTCGGGCGCGGCGACCACGCGGGAACCAAGGTCATCAGCCTCTCGGGCGACGTGGCCAGACCGGGAAACTACGAAGTGCCCTTCGGGCTCCCCCTGGCGGAACTCCTTCACGAATGGGCCGGGGGACCGGCCAACGACGGGCAGTTCCAGGCCGTGACCATGGCCGGTTTGTCCGGCGGATTCCTGGCCGGCGAAGATCTGAACGTGACGTTGGACGAGCCGTCCATACGGGCGAAGGGGAGCTTCCTCGGCGCCGGGGGTATCATGGTATTCGATGAATCGCGGGACATGATCGCCGTGGCCCGGAACGCCATGGAGTTCTTTGCCGAAGAGTCCTGCGGCAAGTGCTTCCCGTGTCGGATCGGCACCCATCGGCTCACGGAGCGCCTGGACGGCGAAGGGCCGGAAGAGCTCGGCGCCTGGGTCGACGAGGTCAACGACCTGGGAGACACGATGAAGAAGACCAGCGCGTGCGGCCTCGGCCAGGCTGCACCCCTCATCACCGAGAGCCTCCTCCGGTACTTCCCGGACGAGGTCCGCGCACACGTGGCCAAGTCGAACAAGGGATAGGAGCAACCCCATGAGTCAGGGCCCAGCCAACCTCACCATGACCCTGGACGGTGAAAAGGTCCAATTCACCCGAGGCGAGACGATCTACGAGGTGGCAGAAAGACACAGGAAGGACATCCCCACCCT
>JAHEKK010000696.1 GCA_024638395.1 Gemmatimonadota bacterium
CCCGTGCACGACGCCCGGGTAGCCTTCGTGATTCTCGCCTGGAGTGAACTCGGCCCGGCAGACGCCGTCCTCCACGCGGAACTCCAGGCGAAGGCCGATGGGATTGGCCGGTCCGCAGACGAAGCAATTGTGGGCCAGGGTCAGGGGTGTGTCGGTCACGGTCAGGACGGGTTGGTCGAGTCCACCCGCGGGTGGATCAGGCGGTCGGAGGAGACGTGGGGTCAGAGGGGCCCTCGGGGTGCTGCCAACGCGGAAGCTGCGCCGAACGGAGGCAGGCGACCCGATGGCCTTCTTCGCCCGCCACCGGAGTCAAGTCCGGAACCTCGGCGCCGCACGCCCTCTCCGCAAAGGGACAGCGACGCTGGAAGATGCAGCCAGGGCCCGTGGATGGCGACGGTGGGAGCGCGCTTTGCTCGCCATGAGACCCTCCCCTCCGCTTTCCCGGCTCCCCGTCCGGCACGCTCTCGAGCAGCATCCGGGTGTAGGGGTGGGCGGGGGCGCCGAACACCCTGTGGCGGGGGCCGATCTCGACCAGCTTGCCGGCCAACATCACCGCCACTCGGTCGCTGATATGGCGCACCATCGCCAGGTCGTGGGCGATGAACAGGTAGGTCAGCCCCAACTCGCGCTTGAGGTCCGTCATGAGGTTGACGACCTGCGCCTGGATCGAAACGTCCAGCGCCGAGATGGGCTCGTCGGCAACGATGAGCCGGGGAGACGTGGCCAGGGCACGGGCGATCCCGATCCGCTGCCGTTGCCCTCCCGAGAACTCGTGGGGGTACCGGCCGGCATGAGCGGCGCCCAGGCCGACTGACTCCAGGAGATCCCTCACCCGCTGGGCACGGCTCGACGGGGTCCCGACCCCGTGGACGTCGAGGGGCTCCCGAACGATGGAGGCCACCGTGGCCCTGGGATTCAGAGACGCGAACGGATCCTGGAAGATCATCTGGAAGTGTCGGCGTTCGAGGCGGAGCTCCTCGGGGGTCAGGTCTTGAAGCACCTTGCCGTCCACGGACACGGTTCCGCCGGTGGGGCGGATCAGGCCCAGGACGGCGCGGCCCGTCGTGGACTTGCCGGACCCACTCTCTCCCACCAACCCGAGGGTCTCGCCCTCCTCAATGTGGAACGAGACCCCGTCTACGGCCTTTACCTGCCCCGCAGTTCGTCGCCAGAGCCCTTCCCTCACCGGGAAATGGACCTGCAGGTCGCGTACTTTGACCAGCGCTATCAACTCGCCGGGGTCCAGGAGGATACCTGTGCCGACCGCCAGCACGCCGAGTGGTGACCCGGCCGTACCGCCTCCAACTCGGGCTCTCTTTCCCGGCACCGCTCTTCCACCAAGGGGCACCGGGGGGCGAACGGGCATCCCCCGGGCAACGAAGCCGGATCCGGAGGCTGACCTTCGATCGCCACGAGCCGCTCGTCCCCGCCGTGGATCCTGGGCGCTGAGCGGAGCAGCAACGCCGTGTACGGATGCGCTGGTGATTTGAAGAGGTCCCCGGTAGGCGCCTCCTCCACGATTCGACCGGCGTACATCACCGCCACTCGGTCGGCGAACCCGGCCACGAGCGCCAGGTCATGGGTGATCCAGAGAAGGCTCAATCCCCGAGCCTCCTGGAGGCTCCGAACCAGGTCCACGATCTGAGCCTGCACCGTCACGTCCAGAGCCGTCGTGGGCTCGTCCGCAATGAGCACATCGGGCTCTCCGGCAAGCGCCATGGCGATCATGATCCGTTGCCGCTGACCGCCGGAAAACTCGTGAGGAAACGCCCTGAGGCGATGCCCCCCCTCCGGGATCCCCACCTGGGCCATGAGCTCCGTCGCCCGCTCGAGAGCCTCCGTGCCGTTCATCCTCCGGTGGCGCGCCAGGACCTCCACGATCTGTGCACCCACCGACATGACCGGGTTCAGGGAGGTCATCGGATCCTGGAACACCATGGCAATGCGGCTCCCCCGCAACCCCTCCCAGCGCGGGTCGCCCGGGCTCGGGAGGTCCTCTCCGTCCAGCCTCAGGGCGTTCCACACCGCGCGGCCGCTCGGTCGGGGAACGAGGTCCATCAACGACAACGCCGAGACCGTCTTCCCCGACCCACTCTCTCCCACGACGGCCAGGGACTGGCCGGGGTCGAGGGTGAAGGAGATCCCCCGGACCACATCCACCCATCCCGCGTCGCCACGGAAGGCGACGCGGAGACCGTCGAGCTCCAGAACGGGCTTCGTGGTGCTCATTCGGACCGGACCCGGGGGTCGAGTGCGTCCTGGAGGCCGTCTCCAATGAAGTTCACCGCCAGCACCACGACGAGGATCGCGAGCCCCGGGAAGATGGTGAGCCAGGGTTCGGTGGCCATGGTGGACTGAGCGTCTCGGAGCATGTTGCCCCAGGTGGGGGTGGGCGGCTGGACGCCCAGGCCCAGGTAGCTCAGGGAGGACTCGACGATGAGGGCATTCCCGACTGCCAGAGTGCCGCCCACGACGATGGGCCCGAGCGCGTTGGGCAGCACATGCCTCCAGATGATCCGTCCGTTCCCCGCACCCACGCTGCGGGCCGCTTCCACATAGGGCATCTCCCGGATCGTCAGGACC
>JAHEKK010000697.1 GCA_024638395.1 Gemmatimonadota bacterium
GCGCGGGGCGGCATTTGGCATTCTCGACGGGATCACGAATCACTCCTAGTCATCGGGCGACGGCGCAGGTGTGCGGGCGAGACGTGTCCCTGACGACCGGGAGCACGAACCGGCCAGCAACATGGCCCACCACCCACCACCGGGAAAGACGGCGCAGGGGGGCATGACCTCGAGGTCAGGTCTCCCTCCCGGATTGCAGGGGAAGGGCATGGCCGTCACCTTGGCAAAGCCCACGCGCATGGCCTGAACCCGAGAGGTAGTCGTGCATCGCCGGATCCTTCCGCTGCTCATTTCGTCGTTGGTCCTCGCGACCCTGGCCTGTGACGGGAGCCAGGAGGCCCCGCCCCCGGCCACAGCCCCGGAGACCGGACCGGATCTCGTCGCCCGGTCGGCGGCCTATCACGATCCCCAGGGGGTGTGGCCCACCGTCCGCCACACGCTGGTGATCCGTCAGGAGAGACCCGACGGCTCGGTTCGCCGCACCCCCGTCCGCCTCGAAGTGCCCACCGGGGATTTCCTGTACGAAGAGGAAACTGACGACGGCCACCTCAGGAAGGCCGTCGCCGGAGAGGAGTGCTTCGCCTCGCTGGACGACGACCCACCCACCGAGGCACAGGTGGAGGCGCATCGACTGGAGTGCCCGGCCATCCAGCGAATCCGGAACTACTACCTCTACCTCTGGGGCCTTCCCATGAAGCTCTCGGATCCCGGGACCCGGGTGGCCGACGCCATCATCCGGGACACGTTCGATGAACGCCCGACCCTGAGCGTAAAGGTCTCCTACGACGCCGACGTCGGAACCGACACCTGGTACTTCTACTTCGACCCCACCGACTATCATCTGGTGGGCTACAAGTTCTACCACGACGAGGCGGCGGGAGACGGGGAGTACATCCTCCTGAGGGAGGAGCGGGAGGTCCTCGGGATGAGACTGCCGGCGGTTCGTCGGTGGTTCACCAACGCCGACAGCACCTACCTCGGCACCGACACGTTGGTCGAGGACTACCCGGGCCAGCCCGTGTCGGCGTACTTCGGGGATGGCGAGTAGCGGGGTCGTCCCTCGGGCCAATCCCTTCTTGCAAACGTCGCAGGTCAGGGCCGTGCAATCGCCCCGACTCCCCATGATCGCCTTGGCGTTACTCGTCTTTGGGGCAGGCTCACCTGGCTCGGGCTCTGCTGTCCGACTAGCGCCGGATTCGCCTCAGTAGGGAAGTCGGCCTCCAGCCGAGGAGTCAGGCAGGTGTGGAACGGATCTGGTCCGAAGGACCGGTCACGCTCCGTGGGCACGTAAGCCAAACCAACGGTGGCACATGTCACGGATCAACGGAGCCGAAAAGGGGCGCTCGCCTTGCAGTTCGAGGTCACCTGCCACCAGTATTGCGGCGCAGAAGAGCCGCTGGCCGTCAGGTCGCAGGACTCCCCTCCAGAGAGTGGAATGCACCGTTTCGTTTCGGAGCTCCGGCGCCGTAAGGTCCACCGCGCGGGGGCCCTGTACCTGGTTGCTGGCTACGCAGCAGTCGAAGCATCGGACCTCCTCGCTCCGCTGCTGGGTCTACCGATGTGGACCGTGCGCTTGGTCTTGGCGCTCGTCATTGTGGGGTTCCCGGTCGCTATGGCCCTCGCGTGGACGTTCGATCGCTCATCGGCCGGCCTTGTGCGCACCCCAAGCCAACAACCATCGGACTCCACCAGTATCCAGGTCGTTCCTGTCCCAGCCCGGCCGAGCGCTGGGGGGCGAACATCGATTCTCGTCGCCCCCTTCTCCAACAACAGTCCGAACCCCGCAGACGAGTACATCGCCGATGGACTCACGGACGAGATCATCACCGATTTGTCTCAGGTCCAATCTCTACGGGTCATTTCGCGGTCCTCGGCCATGCGCCTGAAGGGCGTCGGCGACATCCTGCCGGAGATGGCACGTGACCTGGGTGTGCACTACATCCTCGACGGCTCCGTGAGAACCTCAGGCGACGATGTGCGCATTACAGCCCGACTCGTCCATCTTGGCTCCGGCGAGTCGCGGTGGAGCGAGCGTTATACGGCCACATTGGGTGAGTTGTTTACGGTCCAGGAGGAGGTCGCTCGTTCCGTGGCGGAGGCCCTGGCGGTCCACATCAGTTCCACGGACGAGAAGGCATTGGTGAGCCTCGGCATCGAGGACTCTCGCGCCGTGGAATCGTATCTGAGAGCACGGTTCGAGACGTGGAAGTTCTCACGTGAGGGGTTGGTGCAGGCGGAGCGGCACCTGAAGAACGGGCTGGCCATCGTCGGGGACAATGCGCTCCTGCTTACGAGCCTGGGGCAGGTGTTTGCCTGGTATGCAAACCTGGGTCTGGACCCCGAGGGAACTCACATACGACGTGCGGCCGATTGTGTGGAGAAAGTGTTTGCGTTGGATCCCCACGCTTCACGGGGTCATTGGCTCCAAGGGATGGTCCGGTTTCACGCGGGTGACCTCCGTGCCGCGCGGGCACCTCTCGAGCGGGCCTTGTCCGGCCAGCCCAATGACCCTGACACGCTAGTGACGCTGGGGTACCTCTGCGCGTTGTCAGGCCAGCACGCCAGGGCCAACGATCTC
>JAHEKK010000698.1 GCA_024638395.1 Gemmatimonadota bacterium
CTCTTCGATGTGTCCTCAAGGCCGCGTTGGGCGGAGCGACAGCCATACTCGAGACCCAGATGCGTCGGAGAAGATCCACGATATGGCCATTCATGGGCCATCTCCAACACCGGCACGCATCATGGTGGGTCCAGGGGCGTGGTATCAAGAGGCTTGGCCCATGGGCTCGAACCATCGCATGATGGTCTGTCCCGTCCGCGTTTGCGTTATCGCAATGCGAGCCGATAGTCGGTTGAAACGTCCCCCCCTGAGACACCCCGCCGCATGCAGAGCCTTCTCGCCAGACTAGCCCCGGAGCAGGCCGGCGCCCTATGGATCGGCACCATCGTGCTGTTCGTGCTCTTCGGGGACTTGCGGCGGCCATTGAGTCGCAAGAACCTCACCCTCCTGGCGCTCCTGTCCCTGGCCCCCTTCCTTTACGACTTGCTGGATGTGGGCCCCACCACCCGTGCTTGGTCGTTCCGGGCTGTGTTTTTGCTGACTGCGGGGATGGCCGTATGGGGGGTGCGGCTTTCCCGTGGGAGCTTCGGTGAGTGGCTGCCGAACCTTCCGGTCCCCGCGCTGAAGACGATCGCGGCGGGTATGGTTCTGATGACCAGCGCGACCGTGCTGACCCAGCCGGCGGATGACGCTGGCATCTATACCAGCTTGGGTGCTCAACGTTGGAGAGAGACGGGGCAGCTCCCCTACAGTGACGAGAAGCTGAAAGGACCGGAGTCCCCGGCCTTCGGCGCTGCCGCCACCTATGGCCCGGTGCTGTACCTCCTCCACCTTCCGGCTCAGCAGCTACTGGGGCCACCCGACAATCCGCCCGAGGCCGACCCGATGGACCGGAGCTATGTCCGGCCCCCTATGCTCGCCACGCAGCTGACCACTTGGGTGATGTTCCTGATAGGTCTTGGAGCCTTCTTCCTGATCGCCCGGCGGTTGGCGACAGAGCAGGCGGCCTGGGCCTGCCGTACTTCATCGGCTTCGGGGGCAGCGAGTTCGTCGTCGGTGGGCTCAGGTATGCCTCACACATCGTTCCCGTGACGTTCACGCTATTGGCGTTTCTGTGGCTTGAGCGCCCCCTGCTGGCTGGGGCGACCCTGGCCGTCGCGGCCGGTGTCCTGTTCTATCCGGCGTTCTTCTTCCCAATTTGGTTTGCCTGGTACTGGTTCCGCGGTCGAGGTGCGGTTCGCTTCGCATCCGGGTTCGCGATCGCGGCCTCCGTTATCGCCCTCGGCGTCGTGGTCTTCAGTCAGCCGGGCGCCGATGAGGGCGCCCTGCGGCTCTTCCTCGAGAGCACGCTGGAGCACCAGGAGGGTGCCGGTGAGCTGGAGTACGGCACGAGCCCTTTCTCGTTCTGGACACATCATCCTCGCGCGGCGGCGGTCTTCCAGGTCCCGCTCGTGGGCGACACATCACTGCTCAAGTTGAGCTTCTTGATGTTCGCTGGGTTTTGTGATCTTCTCGCGTTCCTGGCTCGTGGTCGAAGTGTAGCTCAGCTTGCGGCGTTGACCGGGGCCGCGGCTGCAGCCCTCCAACTGTGGAAGACCCACGCGACAGGTACCTACGTAGAGTGGTACCTACCTTTCCTGATGATCGGGCTGTTCATACAAGCGCAGAGCACTGATACGAAGGGTGGGTCCTCTCCGGGAATCGAGGAAGACGCCGATCCCGGCGGTCCCGAGCCTTCGACGGTGGGCGCCGGGTGACAGCGCCCGTCCTGATGGGACGGGGATTCGTCTGGACGCTGCTCGGCCTGGCCGTTGCAGCCACCGTACTCACGGCGGCGACGGCCCCCTTCGTGCGGGATATCACCCACCTGTTCCCCGGGGCGCTGCCTCCGACGCCCTACTGGGTGCCGGCGGAGGGCCTGCTGCTGTACGTGGCCTCGCCCGTCTTCGCGGCGGCGCTCACGATCATGGTCTTGGCGCCAGGCGTACTGCTGGTCCTCGCCAAGGCGGGCTCCACCGCCGGATCCTGGAGCAGCGTCGTCGCGAAGGGATTCCTGGTAGGCTATGGCCTGCGGTTCTTGTCGCATAGCACGGTCAAGCTCGCCGGCGGCGCCCTCAGCCCGACGGTCTTCTGGGCGACGGAGGTGCTGCTCCTTGTCGTTGCCGCGGGCCTGTTGCTCAGGCGCTGGGAGCGCGACGGGATTCCGAGACCACAGGGTCCGCTCCGTCGGCTTCTCATCCTCGCACTCGTCCCTGCGCTGGCCACGCTCGTCCTGACACCCATCATCTTCTGGCAGGACTTCACCGAGGACGGCCTCGAAGCACTTGAGATCGGTTGGTCCTTGACGCACTACGTGGTTCCTCGCTTCCCAAGCGAGAGCGGCTTCATGGGGCTCGGCATCGGGATGCTCTCCATGGCCCCGCCCGTGTCGTGGTTGGTTCAGATCCTGGGACCGGTCGAGGCAGCGGCTCGAATGCCGGTGGTCGTGTACCTGCCTGTCTTGGCGATGGTCCTCCTCGGCCTGGCCGAGACGGGTGAAGACCGGAAGGTCGGCGTAGCAGGTGAGGCGATGGTACTTCTCGTGCTCGCGGGGTTCGTAGGCGTGATGGGATACAGCGCGACGTACGACGCCTAC
>JAHEKK010000699.1 GCA_024638395.1 Gemmatimonadota bacterium
GGAGTTGCTCATGCTCTCCATGCCGCCCGCCACGATGACCTCGGCCTCGCCAGTCTGAATTGCCTGGGCTGCCAGCCCGACGGCCTTCAGTCCAGAGCCACAGACCTTGTTGATCGTGAGGGCGGCGACCGTCGGTGGCAACTGGGCTCCAAGAGCGGCCTGACGGGCCGGATTCTGACCAAGGCCTGCGGACACGACATTGCCCATGATCACTTCTTCGACCCGGTCAGGATCGACTCCCGCCCTGGCAATGGCGGCGGCCACGACCGTCGAGCCGAGTCCAGTCGCACTCATGGGTTTCAGGGTGCCCTGAAACTTGCCGATGGGCGTTCGTGCTGCGCTGAGAATGACGGCTTCCTGCATCGGGTACGGGACCACTCCTGGCTGACGTTAACACAGCCTTGATTGTCTGGGAAAACGGCACCGGCCACGGGCGGTGGTGCTGAACGAGGGACTCGGAAACGTTGAGGAGCCGATTCGTGGGGAGGCGACTACCGGAGCGTGAAATTGATCTCGAAGTTGATCTTGACGTCGACAGGCTGGCCGTTACGGAGCGCCGGGTTGAAACGCCAGTTCCGCAGCGCTTCGATCGCTTTCTCGTCGAGCCCGTAACCAAGGCCGCGGACAACGCCCAGGATGTCGACCGAGCCGTCACTTCTGACGATGCCCTCGATAATGACCGTTCCCTGATGGCGCGCCCTTCGTGCTTCCTCGGAGTATTCCGGATCTTCCTTGTAGAGGATCGTCGGGGTGCTGATCCCGCCACCGGGAGTGAACACGCCGCCGCCTGTGCCTCCGCCTTCACCTTCCCCGAATCCTGGGCCCTCTCCTTCACCCACACCGCGGCCCTGACCGGTTCCGATGCCACCACCGATACCGGCGCCTGCAGAAGGTGGCCCCGGAATGCCGTCGGGCAGACCAAGCAGCGCAAGGTTTACGGGCGGCTGGATGCTGGCAAGCTGGGGCGCCACGATGGTCGGCTCAGCCACCAGAATCGGATCTGGATTGGGAGGGACTGGTGTGGGGGGAACGATCTGTTCTTCCGCGGCCCGGGGAAGCTCACCTTGCGCCGGGGGTGTCTCCTGCTGGAGTCCGCCACCTCCACCGCCCCCGGACTGAGTGTCCTCCTGAGGTAGTTCCAGGATGAGCGGAGGGGGGAGATACAAGGGCACGAAGGTTTCGGTGACTTCGATGGCGTCCGACCGGGGCAGGACGAATGGGAACACCGCCAGGAATCCAACAAGGATATGGACACCCAGTGAGATCGCGTTGGCCTTCCTCCGATCCTGATGCGCCCAGATCTCGTCGACCTCGATGGGTGCAGAGGTTGCCTCGAACTTCTCTGTCGGGTGTCGGTACTCCTGGATCGTTGCGGTGATCTGTCCGATCAGCGAAAGGAAGGAGGATTCCGTATCGACGAGCTTGGAAAGCGCTGATGGGTCCCGCTCGGCAGTGATTTCCAGCTCCGGAGGCGGATTCTTGCGTTCCTCAGACAGCTGCTGGAGCTGGGAGCGGAGCGAGGCAATCCACGAGTTCCGGCCGAGCTGCTCGAAACTTGGTATCGCTTCCTTCTTTGCCGGGTTACTCATCGAAATCTCTCACCAGTCCAAACCATTGTCCATCTGCATATCGAACTGCTGCGGTCCTCCATTGAGACGTTCCAGTTTATGCTAAGGTTAGCAACCGCAGAGTAACATACTCGGCAGACCGCAAAAAAAGACTTACATGACGCCCAAGACTCTCGTTGCGATTCTCCGTGAGCGAGTGCCATATCTGGTCCTGAGCTCGGTCGTCCTAGCTCTCGATCGGTGGTCTAAGTCCTTTATCCAGGAGGCTTTCAGCCCCGGAGAACAGCGGCCAATCATTGGCGCGTTCTTTGACCTGGTCTACTTTCAGAACGAAGGGATCGCATTTGGCCTTTTTGACGGTTCCGACAATCCCCGGATCCGTCTGGTCCTATTGTCCGCCATCGCTGCGGTGGCTGCGATTATCGTTGTCATCTATAGCCTCCGGAGCCCGGTTGCGAACCGTCTGCTCCAGACGGGTCTCGCTCTGATCCTCGGAGGCGCCGTTGGCAATCTCTATGATCGGATTGCCGTCGGCTACGTCACCGATTTCCTCTATTTTCACCTGGGGTCGTTCTACTGGCCCGCCTTCAATGTCGCCGACACCGCGCTGTCGATCGGTGTGGTGCTCATGGTCATAGAAACCTTCCGACATGAACTTCGTGATCGGGCCTGAGGATTCCGGGACGCGACTCGACGTCTTCCTGGCGCGTGTCATACCTGAGATGACCCGTTCGCGGCTGCAGGTGCTGAATCGGGCCGGGGCCGTACGGGTCAACGGGTATGTTGAGAAGGCAGGTTACAAATTGCACCCCTCGGATCGCGTGGAAGTGGCAGAGACCGCCCCGGAGCGGGATCAGCTGGAGCCGGAAGAGATCCCCGTCGATGTGCTGTATGAAGACCCTGCGATTGCTGTGATCGCTAAGCCTGCCGGAATGGTTGTCCATCCGGGTGCCGGCAATCCCGAGGGTACGCTGGTCCATGCCCTGTTGGCGAGGTTTCCCGACCT
>JAHEKK010000077.1:0-7533 GCA_024638395.1 Gemmatimonadota bacterium
CAACGGCCGCCGTGGCCTCTGGACATCAGGAGCGGAGCTCTTCGTGGAGCACCCACTGACGGGTGTCGGGAGCAATGCATTTCCGACGGCTGCGCCTCAGGGACAAGTGGCCCACAACGTCTTCGTGGGGATCGCCGCAGAGTTGGGGGTCGTAGGAATCACTCTGTTCCTGGCCATTCTCGGCTTCGTGCTCCTCGCCGCGATCCAGCAGCCGTCGGGTCGGAGAGCGCTCTGCCTCAGCCTCTTCGCCACCTGGGGGCTGGGAGCGAGCGCTCTGACTTGGGAGCATCGCAAGCCCACATGGATCATCCTCAGTCTCATCATCGTGTCCGCCATGGTCGTGACCCGCGGCCGGGATGCGACTCCGAACCGGAGAAAGGCGCCATGGGGCTTCCCCTACTCGTCGAACTGGTCGGGGTAGCCGGCTCGGGCAAGAGTACGATCTACGCCGGGCTGACGGAGGGCGAAGACCCCATTTCCCCCGACAGGTCTGTGGGCCCTTCAGCTAATCTGCGAAGCCGGGGCGCGCTTGCTGCCGGGCTCCTTGTTCGAGCCCTGCCCGCAGGCCTCGCAGGCGAGGGGTACCCGGATTGGCGCCAGTTCCGCCACATGGCCAGGCTGGAAGGGTGGGCTCGGGCATACCGTCGGGAAGGGCGGGGGACGGGCTTCGGGAGGGGTGCAGAAGCTGCAGGCGAGCGTCTGGGACTCTCGGATAGGAGTAAGGCCAGCAGCCCCGCTGTGGTCCTTTTCGATCAGGGCCCGGTCTTCCGTCTCGCCGAGCTTCAGGAGTTTGGTCCGTTCGACGGCATCAACCCGCCGCTCGCAGCGTGGTTGAGCCGTCAGCTACGGTGGTGGGGCGACCGTTTGGACCTCGTTGTTTGGTTGCAGGCCGACGACGAAACACTGCTCCACCGTATCCAACACCGGGAGAAGCCGCACCCGATCAAGGGTCTAGACCCGGCAAGCGGACGGGCGCTTCTTGGCCGGTACCGAGCTGCCTACCAGAGAGTCCTGGAGCGATTCGCCTCAGATCACGGAGTCCGGATCGTACGCATCCCCACCGACCAGGCCGACGTTCCGTCTACCGTGGCCCGAGCCAGGGCGCTGTTTCTCGGAGAGGTCGGCGCCTCGGAGACCAAGGCCTGTCCATGAGCCCGAAACGACGCGCCGAAACGGACCTCACGCATATCTCCCCAGGTGAACCTGCGTTACCCAGCCCTCGGCCCCGAATGCACGCGGGCGAACCCCAATCGGAAGTCGACCAAGCCAAAATGAATTCAGCGACCATGAGACTCTCTGCCAAGCCGGAGCCCCCAGTCCAGTCGCGTCAGACCACGTGCAGGGCACGCTGGCCATCACCGATCCTCACGATCCTCTTGCTCACCCTGGCGGCTTCGGCTTCGGGGTGTGCCACCGCGGTCCCGCCTGGGCTGTTGACGCCGGCACCGGACGAGGGCGAGCCACTCCAGGCCGGAGACATGCTCAGGATCGAAGTCTGGCAGCATCCCGAATTCAGCGGCGAGTTCGAGATCGGCGTCGGGGGTGGCCTGGTCCATCCTCTCTACCAGGAACTCCGCCTGATCGGCTTGGATCCGCCCGATGCGCGAGGCGCTCTGGAGAACTTCCTCGTCGACTACCTGCAGGGGGCACGGGTCACCGTCGAACCGCTGTACAAGGTGTCCGTGGGTGGTGAGGTGCGATCGCCCAACGTTTACCATGTCAGCCGCAGCACCACCATCGCCGAAGCCATCGCCGTGGCGGGTGGCCCCACTGCCCGGGCCAAGCTGGACGAGGTCCGCCTCGTACGGGGTGCCCAGGTGGTTCCCCTGAGCCTGGGCGACGACCTGACGACCTTTGCAGGAATCCAAATCGTGTCCGGGGATCAGATCTTTGTCGAGCAGGAGTCCGACTTCAATGTCTGGAGGAGCGTGGTGGGGCCCGTGTCTACGCTGGCGGCCTTGATCCTCACCTCCATTCGGATCGGCGAGAGGGCCCGCTAGGTGCCCGAAGGCTTCCCCATGGCCGACCCCCGCTCCGGTTTCGACGCATCGATCCAGTACGGGCGCCATCGAAGGTAGGGGGTTTGCCGACTTCCCCTTCGCGTCCAGGAGGGGTCATGTTTGACGACCCGGGGTAGCGCCAACCTGCATCAAGGAGGCACGAATCCGCAGCGTGGCACTCGTGGTTGCCGCATTCATGCTCCTTGCTCAGGCGGGGGCCTCCCAGACGCTGCCGGAAGAAGCGTCGGAGCCGCTCCTGGATGAGTGGCGGTGGACCCACTTCACCCAGGCGTCGGGCCTTCCCTCCAATCACGTGCTCGACTTCGTCGAGGCGTCCGATGGCGTCCTCTGGGTGGCTACGACCGAGGGCCTGGCTTGGTATGATGGCTACCAGTGGTGGCCCGTGGCGGCGGCGCAGGAGGCGCCGCTGATCGGCATCCATGCCATGGTTCCACGACCCGGCGAGGGGGTGTATTTCGTTTCCGGGGGACACCTCTATCAGGGCGAGCCGGCAGGGGTGACGCCGATACCGGGGGCGACGCCTGGGGCTGAGGACTTGATTCGGTCCGTGGCCCCCGGACCGGCTGGCTCCCTTTGGCTCGCGGGACCTGCGGGGGTTCTCAGCTTTCGAAACGGGATGGTTCGCTCTACGGATCTCACGGACCCGTACGCCCTCGTATCGGGGAACGCTTCCAATGCCTGGGCGTGGTCTCTTGGTGGCCTCTATCACCGGCGCGGTGGTCGATGGGTGAACGTGGACCCGGAGGCGCCTTGGGACCGTGCCGTACTCGCTGTCGCCGGGGACAGGCTTCTGGCGGTCTCTTATCGCTCCGAGGAGTCGAGTATTTGGGAGGCGGGGTCGGATGAGCCTCTCCAACGCATCGACTTCGCGGGTGGCGGCCTACCTCTGATGGCCGCGGTCTCCCCTCAGGGACGGGCGGTCGTCGGAATGACGACCGGGATGAGGGTGCGGGGTCCCGGTGGGTGGCGCGTGTTGGACCGGGTTCCCGACGCCATGGCGAATCCCACGGTCATGCGATTCGCGAAGAACGGAGACCTCTGGGTCGGTTCCAACAAGGGCCTCAGCGTGAATCGCGCGTCCTCCACACGCTGGAAGCGCTGGGGAGCCGGCACCCTTCCCGGTGCCTACGCCCTGGTCAATAGCATCCTACCCGTCACGAGGGACTCGGTGTGGGTCGGCACGGCGGCCGGACTGGCCGTTCGCGGCCCGGACGGCACGACGACCCGGCGAGCTTTCATCGATGGACAGAGGCTCGGCCCCATCACTGCCCTGGCGCGCGACACCGCGGGGGCAGTCTGGATCGGCAGCGGCAGCGCTTTCGAGGGGATGTACCGTTGGGATGGGGAGTGGAGCTATTTCGATTCCAGCCCGTTTCTGGGGGCTGCCCACGTCCATCGCATCGTGCCCGATTCTCGCGGGCGCCTGTGGTTCCTGGGAATCGCGGAGGCGGTGGGCCTCGACGAGCCGGGGGTGGCGGTGCTGGAGGACGGAGTGCCGAGCCCCTGGCATCCTGCCCGTGAGCTACCCAGCCGTCGAGTGTTCGACATGGTGGAGGACGCCAGTGGCGCCCTCTGGTTCGGAACGCTGGACGGGGTCAGTCGATGGCGTGATGGGGAGTGGACCCATTGGGGGAGAGCGGCGGGCATGAGGACGGGCCGGGCGTTTGCTCTCGCCGCGGACGAGGTCGGAAGGGTGTGGTTCGGCCACGGAGATGCCGCTACCGGGCTGGGCTACATCGCCGGCGATTCGGTCCACTACCCGGCCGACCAGTCCAGGTTGGACCAGGTATGGGACCTGGTCGAGGGAGTGGACGGGGCGGTCTGGTCAGGCGGCTCGGCCGGCGTCGCCCGAATCGGACCGGACGGGGTCACCGTCCTGGGCAGGGACCTGGGGTTGGGGATGGATGCCGTCTGGCCGGTCGTGCCCGGGGAGCATCAGGTTCTGGTGGGCACGATGGGGGCGGGGATCTTCGAGCTCAGTCTGGCGGAGCTGGAGGAGCTGCCACCCCGTTTGATCATCGAGCCGCGGATCGGGGCGGAGCAGGTCGAGATCACATGGCTGGCTTTCGCGCAGGGGGGCGTTGCGAGCCCCGTGGACGTCGCGACGCGCTATCGACTCGGATCGGAGGACTGGTCAACGTGGGGATTCGCCCGCCAGATCGGGCCCCTGTCTCTTCGTCCTGGCACCTACAACTTCCAGGTACAGGCCCGCGGCGTGCTGGGTCAGACGGGTCCTCCGGCGTCGGTGAGCTTCCGCGTCCCCCCGCCTTTCTTCCGTCACCCGATCGTCCTGACCCTTGCCGGGCTCTGGGTGGCCAGCCTCCTCGGCGTGGGGCTTTGGTACCTGAGGCGCCGCGCGGCCCTGACCGCCGAGCTTCGGACTCGGGAAGCCCGGTACCGGCAGCTCTTCGAAGGAGCCCCTGTGGGGATCGCCCGCACCGATTCTGAGAGCGGACGGATCACCGCCTGTAACGAGAGACTCGCCCAGATCCTCCTGTACGAAGACGCGGCAGCCGTGGTGGCGAACTTCTCCCTGGCTGCCCATGTGCGACTGGACCGATCACAGCGTGTCGCTGCCCTCAAGGAATTGGCCGAGTTCGGCCGTGTGGATTCCCTCGAAACGGAGGTCGAGCGGGCGGACGGATCGCTGGTCTGGATCCGGACCAGTCTCCACGTGCACAGGCAGGAGGGTTATACCCAAGCGGCGGTCATGGAGATCACGAAGGAGAAGGAGGCGGAGGCAGAGCAGCTGCGCCTGGCCGCGCAGCTCCAGCAGGCCCAGAAGATGGAGGCCGTCGGGCAGCTCACCGGAGGGATCGCGCACGACTTCAACAACATCCTCACGGTGATCCACGGAAGCGTAGGGCTGCTGCTGCAGGGTCGGTCCGAAGATCCGGGCCGCTCCCGCCGACTCCTCGAGCAGGCCATCTCCGCAGCTCAGCGCGGGGCGGATCTGACCAGGAGGCTACTGGCCTTCTCCAGGAAGCAGGCACTGAGCCCGAGGACGGTGGACCTTGGCTGCGCCATCGCCGATCTCATGGGGTTGCTGCAGCGGACCCTCGGGGCGACGGTCAGCATAGACCTGGAGCGGCCCGAGGCCCTCTGGCCCTGCGAGGTGGATCCGACCTATTTCGAAGCGGCACTGCTCAATCTCGCCATCAATGCCAGGGATGCCATGCCTCTCGGAGGCCGGCTCAGGTTGGTGGTGGAGAACGTCACCTGCCCTGGCTCCGCCGGCTGCCCACCGGGGACCGAGAGGGGAGAGTTCGTTCGGGTCTCGGTGAGCGACAACGGGGTCGGCATGACACCCGAGGTGCGCGCCCAGGCCTTCGACCCCTTCTTCACCACCAAGGACGTGGGAAAGGGAAGTGGGCTCGGGTTGAGCATGGTCCATGGTTTCGTGAGCCAGTCCGGTGGCCAGATCGGGATCGAGAGCGAGCTCGAGGCCGGTACGACGCTGTGGTTCACTCTGCCTCGTTCAGGCGGTACTCCGGCGCCTCGCGTCGCAGACGAGGTCCGCGAGGAGCCTCGGGGGAGCAGGCAGAGGATCCTCGTAGTCGAGGACGACGCCGCCGTGCGAGCCCTGACGACCCAGATCCTCGAGCATCTGGACTACGTTGTGGAGGAGGCCGGCTCGGCGGCGGGGGCCCTGGAGATCCTCCGGGAGGCGAAGCCCCTCGATCTACTCCTGACCGACGTGGTGCTCCCCGGAACCACGAATGGGCCGGAGCTGGCTCGATTGGCGATGCGCCTCCACCCCGCTCTCAAAGTCCTCTGCATGTCCGGCTATACCAGCGGAGTCAACCTGGAAAAGGCCGTCAACTCGGATTTCCCCCTGGTGCAGAAGCCCTTCACAACCGGGGAATTGGCGAGAAGGGTCCATGAAATCCTCGAAGGCGGTGAAGAGGTCCGCAGGTCGAAGACGCGAGCTCTCGGTTAGGCGTCGGCAAACGGTCACACGGTCGTCTAGCGGAGGACACCAACGGTGAGCCGTGAGGGGTACGTGGCGGAACGATACACGGTCTGGGTCGCCGTCACGTAGTCGTCGGGCGAGGCCGTGTACGTGTCCACGAACTGCTGGGGGTTCCGGTCGTAGGCCGGAAACCAGCTGCTCTGAACGTGGACCATCAGGCGATGACCCGCTTTGAAGGTGTGATACCGGTCGCGGAGATCGATGCGGATGGGCGTGACCTCGCCGGGCACCATGGGCTCCGGATCTGAGAAGCTGTTCCTGAACCGTCCCCGCATCACTTCTCCGGCGAGGTGCATCTGGAAGCCTCCCATGGGAACGTCACAGAACGGCGAATCGGGCGCGTCCCCCGGATAGACGTCGATGAGCTTCACGATCCAGTCCGAGTCGGTCCCGGTCGTGGACACGAAGATGTCGGCCAGAATAGGCCCCGCGATTGTCAGGTCCTCTTCGAGGGGCTCTGATTCGTACACAAGGACGTCCGGCCGGGTCGAGGCGAAGCGCTGATCCTCGACCTTCCAGAGGTGTCCCAGGGTCGTGCCGATTTCGGCGGAAAAGGGCACCGGCTTGTCGGGGTCACTGATATAGGAATCCGACCCGTCCCCGTCCGGAGGGTCGAAGGACAGCCGCCCCCCCTCTTCGAGGAAAATGTCCGTTGGCGTGGTGCCCGGTGGCGGCCACGTCTCGTAGCGCTTCCACTGGTTGGATCCCGTCTCGAATACGGTCGCCTCGGGCGCGCTCCAACCCTCCACGCCTCGCAGGTGATGCTCGAAGAAGGGGAACTGCACTTGTTGCTGGAACCGAACCGCCGTCTGATCCTCGAACTCCACGCACCCCAGGTGGTCGCCCAGCATTCTCCGCCATCCGCCGTGGAGCCAGGGCCCGACGGCCAGGGTGTTCTCGAGGTCCGGATTCTCGGCTTCCAGCGTTCTGTAGATCGACATGGGGCCGTAGAAGTCCTCCGTGTCGAACCACCCCGCAACGTTGAGAATCGGATGGTCGATTCCCTTGAGGTGGGGCAGCGCGTTCTGCCGTTGCCAGTACTCGTCGTAGGTGTCGTGCTCCATGAAATCGGTCCAGGCCGGCACGTCGCCACGGAAGTAGAGGTCGTCGATGTTGGAGGCGGCTCCGGCTTCGAGGAAGAATTGATACCCCCAGTCGGTCCCGTAGTCGAAGGGCTCGCCCCGTTGATCCGTGGGGGCGTCTCGGCGACGGGCATTCCCCGACAACCAGGAGAACGCGTACATGATCCGGAATGCCCCGTTGTGGTGCCAATCGTCTCCGATGAACATGTCGGAGGGCGAGGCTTGCGGAGACGATGCCGCAAGCGCCGGATGCGCGTCCACCATCCCCATGAGAGTCTGCCATCCCGAATAGGAGATGCCCCACTGCCCCACCCGTCCGTTGTGGCCCTCCACGTTGTCGAGCACCCATTCGATGGTGTCGAAGTTGTCCGTGCTCTCGTCGACGTCGGTCGGGCCCTTGGGCTTTGGCGCCAAGGGTCGAATCACCTCGAAGTCGCCGTTTGACCGGAACTGACCG
>JAHEKK010000077.1:7543-8270 GCA_024638395.1 Gemmatimonadota bacterium
TGAAACACGAAGATGTACCCCGCCTGATCGAACTCGACGGACGGGCCGAGGGGGTTTCGGAACTCGTCCGGCTCGTAGGGGCCCACCGAGTAGGGGGTTCGGTACAGCATGACCGGCATCGGCTCCGCTCGGTCCTTCGGCGCGTATACGATGGTGTACAACTGCACGCCGTCTCGCATGGCGACCATGTGCGAGGACTTGTCGTAGTTGGCCTCGAGCCAGGCGAGGTGGGCTTCGTCGCCCCCGTGGGCCGCGTCCCGAGTGCGGTCGGGCTCGACGGCAACCGTGCTGCTCCCCGGCCCGACACAGGCGGTGAGCAGGAGGGAAATGGGTGCTAGATGCTTCCAATTCATCATCGAGTCCCCTCCAGGTGTGCCTCGAAGGCCTCGGCGATGTGCTGCACGATCTCCCCTGCGGGCCCCGAGATGTTGACCACGCCGGCCACCACCAATTCGTGCTCGGGGACGAGGAGCATGAAGGTCGTACCGCCGACGGACCCGCCCGAATGCCCTAGGGTCCGGTCGCCGTCATCCTGGGTCCCGGTCCTCCATCCGATCCCGTAATTGGTGAGCGTGCCGTCCGGGAGGCTCTGCGACGTCTGGAGACGGTCGAGGGTTTCGGCACGAAGGAAGCCCGGCGTCATGTGGGCCTGCGCAAAGCGTACGAGGTCCTCCGGCGTCGACACGAACCCACCCCCGGCCCACTTGTAGCTGTTGTCGACATAGGG
>JAHEKK010000077.1:8280-10113 GCA_024638395.1 Gemmatimonadota bacterium
GGCGTTCTCCACCGACCCGTCAGCCCCCTTTTCGTAGAACCGGGTTCGATGATGGACGATGGCGTCGTTCTGGTCCGGCACCGTGTGGCGGAGGCCCAGCGGCTCGAACACCTCGTCGCGCATGAAGGGTAGGAAGGCCTCTCCCGACGCCCCTTCCATTACGGCGCTCAGGAGATTCCAACCGTAGCTCGAATACGAGTAACGGGTGCCGGGCTCGAACAGGAGCGAGTCGTTCTCGAAGATGTCCAGGCCCTCGGCGACCGTCGAGTAGTGTGTTGCCGACAGCATCTCATCCATCCCTGAGTAGTGCCGCACGCCGGCCGTGTGACCGCCCAACTGCCGGGTCGTGATGGTCCATCGCTTTTCGGGGAAGTCCGGCACGTACGTCTGGACCGGAGCGTCGAGGTCTACCAGTCCACGCTCGACGAGCAGTCCCAAGCCCGTCGCCGTGAGGGTCTTCGAGACGCTCCCGATTCTGAATCGCGTCAGAGTGGTGACGGGCACCCGTTGCTCGATGTCCGCCCATCCGAATCCTTCTGCCCAGATCACGAGGTCTCCCACGCCGACGGCGACCGATGCTCCCGGGATGCCCTGCTCCTCCATCACTTCGACGACGATGGCGCGAGCCTCATCGATAGGACGGGTGTAGTCGTCACCCGCGCGGAGCTCGGCTACCTTCAGGCTTTGGGCCGCGGCGGCGGAGGGAGTGAACACCAGGAGACACCAGACCAGGAGTCCCCAGGATATCGGGGCGCGCGAGGACAGGGTCTCGAGTGAGGGTCGGCCGTGCATCATGTCTCCCGGGCATTCCAACTTGAGCGGTACACAAAGGTGCCCAATGGTAGCTGCCGCTGCGGGACGAGGCACGTCCACATCAGACCCGCGAAACCATGTTCGACATTCCGCTCTTCCTGACGATCAGTGTGTCCGCGGTGCTGGCGGTGGCGGTCGCGATCCCCAAGCAGATCCAGATCATCTTCGCAAGCCGCGAGGACGGCCCGGCTGGCCTGCCGTCACGCCGCATGGTCATGATCGGTGCGGGCGTACAGCAGTCGGTGATCGCCGTCGGTCTGGCGGCCCTCGGCACCGCCCTGGCTCCGAGAACCGGACTTTCAGCGCCCTGGTTTCACGCCGTCTCCCGAGGCCGCCTGGGTCTGGCAGAAGCGGCAGCCCAGATCCCTGCGGCGCTCCTGGTGGGCGGGGTGTGCACCGGCGTCTTCCTGATCGTGTACTACAAGGGTTTCCGGCCTCGGATGTCGGAGACCCAGGTCGCTCGGACCGAAGGTCTTCGTACTGCGCTCGGCCTTCCGGGGCGCGTCCTGATGGGGGGTGTGGCTGAAGAGGTGATGTTCCGGTGGGGCGTCATGTCGTTCTTGGCGTGGCTGGCGATCCCCGTGGCCGGACTCTCCACGCCCACCGGCATGTGGATCGCCGTCGTCGCCTCCGGAATCCTCTTCGGGCTCGGACACCTCCCTGGGGCCGTGGCCGTGGGTGTGGAGATCACACGCCTCATCGTTATGATGGCCGTTGTCCTCAATCTTATCGTGGCCATCGGATTCGGATGGCTGTTCTGGCAATACGGCCTGCTCGCTGCGGTCATCGCCCACGCCCTCGTGCATGTAGTGTGGCATCCGCTTGAGAGCCGGGCGGTTCGGGCTACCGGACCGGTGAGCCAGTAACGGTCCGTCGGTTCAGGGGCGCAATATCAGTTGCCGGCAGGCTCGGCGCCCTCCTCGGCCTCTTTCCGGAATTCCACCGGCCCCTCGATCTCGGCATGGAGGGCGCGAACTGCGCCATCGGTGCCGATCTCGAATCGCATGAACTCCTTCGTGT
>JAHEKK010000700.1 GCA_024638395.1 Gemmatimonadota bacterium
GGGAACGGGTAACAACTTCGGCGTCCTCCTGGAGTCCAGGTACCGCCTCCACGATCTCTGGAAGGTGTGGGGATTCGGGATGTCGTGGCCCCTCTCGAAAGCGGCGCCCGTGATGGCGGCACTTCAACGGGATTACATGCTGGATGCCTCACTGGCCCGGCTCGGGTATCAGGTGGCCTGGATTACCAATCAGGGTGAGAAGATCCTGGCGCTTCGCGGCGTGTTCGACGGCTCGCCCGAGGAGGGGCGAAAGCTTGTCGAGCCGTTGACCCGGTTTCCCGGCACGAAGATGGAAATCGACCGTGTCGCAACCTACAACACGCTCAACGAGGGCCTCATTGAAGAGCCGTACGCATACCCCGAGATCCCGCCGGACGCCCTGGAGGACAAGTTGTCCGGCTACTGCGGCCGCTTACTGGACGCCCAGGACTGGTCGTCCCTGACCGAAGCGTTCCACCAGGACGAGAGCGGCTGGGCGTTCTCGAACCTGGAGGTGTACGGCGGAGCCATCAACGCGACGCCGCGCCATACCAACGCCTTCATCCACCGCGACGTCTACTTCGACTGGGTGCAGGATGTCTTCTGGGTGTCAGAGGATCAAAAGCCGCGTGCGGAGGCGTTCCTTCAGACCATGGTGGAGGCGTGGAAGCCCTTCCTCAACGGCCACGCCAACCAGGACTACCCGAGACTGTCCCAGACCGACTACCGCTGGCTCTTCTTCGGCGAGGCCTTCAACACCCTGCTCTGGGTCAAGAACAAATACGACCCGGGCAACTTCTTCCACTACGGGCAAAGCATCTCGCCCTATCCGGCGGACTACAAAGGTCGCCGGGACGAGACGCTCCCACTGTTCAGCGACCCTGAAATCATCGCGGAGCCGTTCTCGACAGGTTTTGGGAGCGGTGGGCGAGACGCCCGCATCCCGGATAAGCCGAAGGGGCGACCCAAGACCGCATAGGGCCTAAGAGGGGGTCAATTCCCTGAGCCAGTTCTCCACGACGACCAGGTCGTACAACTGATTCACATACCGTGACCGGATCATGACGAAGCTGTCCTCGTCCGGTCCCACCACATAGGTCGGGTGGAACGCGAAGCTGTAGTATCCCTCCAGGGAGAAGAGGCGCTGCCGCTGTCCGACGCGCAGGGTGGGCTCGGTCTGGATCGACGCGACCATCATGTTGCCGTCTTGCTTGTAGAAGAGCTCGTTCCCGTTTCGACTCCACTTCGGCTCCGTGCCGCCCCCGGTCGAAACCTGCCAGCGGCTCCCGTCGGCCTGGGGAAAGGGCTGTACAAATACGTCCCACTCGCCTGAGCGGTTGGATACGTAGGCGATCCAGCGCCCGTCAGGCGACACGTCAGGGGAATGGGCGTTGAAGACGTCATCCACGGCGATTTCGACCGTCGCGGAGTCGCCCACCATGGTCGCGTAGATGTCCAGGTCCTCAACTCGACCCGTACGATACACGAGCCACTGTCCATCGGGGGACCAGACCGCCTGATTCACAGACCGATCGACGCCGAGACGGCGCCCCCCCGAACCATCTGCCCGACGTTGATAGAATCGACGAAGGTCCGTGCCCCGTTCCTCGATCACGAACCCGAGCGTCCGCCCGTCCGTGTACCAGGCCGGCCTGAAGCTCACCTCGTTCTCGAGCGTGAGGCGGTTGGGCGGCCCACCCTCCAACGCCTTGATCCAGATGTCCATCTGCTGACCCGCGGCGATCCGCGTGACCGCGAGGCGCGTGTTGTCGGGAGAAAGAGCCAGGGACTGGAAGTCGCCATGCCATTCCTCGTCCAGCACTGATACCGTCCCGTTGCGCCTGGCCAGCACCAACTCCGAGGCATCCTCGCGATCCGTCCTGACGCCATAGATGAGGGTTCCTTGCGATACAGCGAGGTCGACGGCGCCGATCTGGATCTCAAGACCACTCGCAAGCTGCACCGGAGCCCCCGTGGGTTCAGCCCGGGACCAGTCCATGGGGATCGCCATCAGGTCACCGGTGTCCCCGCCCGGCGTCACGAAGACCAGGTGTCTGTCCCCGGCCGGATGGCCGACCAGGCCCCGCACAAGAGTCGAGGGCGCATCTTCCCCCTCATGCCAGATCAAGATCTCCGAGGCCGCGTCGGCGCCCGTCGCCCGCCGCGTGAACAAGATTCCGTCTCCGTCGGGAAGCGCTTGCGGCCACAGGGGCTGTTCCACGGCCTCCAGTGGGACGAGAACCGCAGGCTCCCCACCGCCGACGCCGGGCACTCGCACCACACCCAATTGGTCGTCCACGTATATGATCCCCTCCTCACCCCACGACGCCCCCACCCGGCGCACGTTGGCCGGGGCAATCACCGACCTCGCGCCGCTCTCCAGGTTGACCGCGTGCAGCGACTGGCGCCCCACGTTCAGAAACCCCACCCACTGACCATCGGGCGAAAAGAAGGGGGCGGCCGCTCCCACGGTCCCGGGGATCGGCGTGGCGTCCAGCCCTCCCCGGTCCCGGAGCCAAAGCTGCACGCCCTCATCGCTGGGTCCCATGAAGGCGATTCGGGAACCGTCCGGCGACAGCGCAACCCGCGACGC
>JAHEKK010000701.1 GCA_024638395.1 Gemmatimonadota bacterium
CAGCTTCAGGGTCTTGGCTACCACTGGGAGCTTTGGGCCATGCAGTCCGGTGGCCTGGGAGAGCACGACGCCCTGCGTGTGGCGACCGTCCTCGGGGCCGAGGCCATCGGCCTTGGTGGAGACGTCGGATCCCTGGAGAACGGGAAGTTGGCGGACCTGGTGATTCTGGACGGCAACCCATTGGACGATATCCGGAACACCAGCCGCATCGATGCGGTGATGATGAACGGGAGGTTATACGACGCGGACTCCCTGGCCGAGCGCTATCCCCGGCAGCGGGAGTTGGCGCCGCTCTGGTGGTGGAGCGACGAACCCGTCGAGGTGCCGGGGATCGGCAGCTGGTAGGGCGGGCGGGCCGGTGGGCTAGTTCACTAGGAAGGGTCCAACGGGACGATTCGGCCGCCCTGCATGACCCACGAGACCCGGCGCATCACCGTGATGTCCCGGGTGGGATCTCCGGGAACGGCGATCAGGTCGGCAACCAGACCCTCCTTCACCTGACCGATCTGATCGTCCAGGTCGAAGAAGCGGGCATTGTCCCGGGTGGCGGCGCTCAATGCCTGGGTGGGGCTCATGCCGTAGTCCACCAGGAGCTCCAACTCGCGCCAGTTCTCGCCGTGGGGATACGGTCCGACGTCCCCGCCGAAGCAGATGGGGACCCCGGCGTCGAGGGCCATCCGGAAGGACCGCCGCTTGGCCTCGATACGCGGAGGGTCTGCGCCCTCGCCGGGGGTCCAGCCCCCGTAGCGGGTGATCGCGTCCACTACCGCCAACGTCGGACAGTACGCCACGTCCCGCTGGGCCATCAGGCGAAAGACCTCGGGTGTCCCGCCGTCGCCATGCTCGATGGTCCGGACGCCGGCCTCGACGGCTCGGCGCATACCCTCCTCCGTGCCGGCGTGGGCAGCCACGCGGCGGCCTGACGTCTCGGTGACCTCGACGATGGTTCGCAGCTCGTCCAGGGTGAACGACGGGGCCGCCCGGCCGTTCGGTCCCCACCGGTAGTCGGCGTAGACTTTGATCCAGTCGGCTCCACGGCCGATCTGGTTCCGCGTGACCCGGATGAGATCATCTCCATCGGCGGGCTCGGCCCCCTTCGGAAGGGTGAGCTCAGGCGCGCCCTTCGGGTTGTACGAGCCGGTGGCGACGATGGCCCGTGTCGCGATCAGCATGCGGGGCCCGGGGATGATCCCCTGGTCGATGGCGTCCCGGAGGCCCACGTCGGCGTAGTCAGCGCCCTCGGTGCCCAGGTCACGAACCGTCGTGACGCCGCTCCGCAACGTGGCGGCAGCGCCGACCGTGCCTCGGACGATGCGAAGGGAATGGGGCTCGAACAGCACCTGGTCGGTCCAGGGCGTTTCGTTATACGGGTGAAGGAGGAGGTGGGAATGGCCCTCGATGAGTCCCGGCATGAGCGTGGTGCCGGGAAGATCGATCCGCCGATCCGCCCGGGGCAGGGCGGCAACCGCTCCGACGAAGGCGATTCTGTCGCCGTCTACAACCACACCCCAGTTCCGGTGAAGTGCCGATCCGTCGAACACCGCGTCAGGGACCACGGCCACGGTCTGGCCGGCGGTGTCCACAGGCCCTTTGAAGAGACCCCAAGCGCCGGCAAGCAGGAGACAGGGGATCAGGGTCCGGAGACCGGCCGAACGTCGAAGGCTCATGTAACGCGTGGGGTGCGGTGGTCGTTTCACGGGATTCCTCGAGGTGACCCGGCCCGTAAGCGCCGGAAGCCGGTCGGCTCCACGCGCTCCGGGCCGTGCCGGGAACGTGGACGAGCTGCCAGTCCGCCGCAGGCGGTTGCCGCAACAAGCTATCGGGCGAAGACTGCCCGCGCTGCGGCCCGGTCCGCCCCCGTCTCCTGCACCCCGCTCCGAGCGGCCCTCTCTGCAACCTGCGGGGGCGCCGCCACTATTGACGACAAAGCAGTCAATCATTATTGACTACAACGGAGTCATTACGGCTCCGGGCAGTCCTCGCCCGGGAAAGGGGGTCCTGCCACCGAGGGACTCCCCCCGGAACCGACCCATTGGGAGGTGCGAGATGGCCAATACGAGGGCAACCTGGGTTCGCTCGAAGTTGGTGGCCGGACTGGTTGGGCTCTTCGCCGGCGGCATCACCATCCTGTTGATCGAGTCCGCCGGGCACGCCGCCTTCGGGACGGCCGACCCCGCCAACCTGGACGCCGTTACCGTTCCGATGTTCCTGTCGGTCCTGGCTGCCTGGACGGTGGGGTCGGGTGTTGCCGGCGCCGTGGCCACGTATTGGTCCGGCGCAGCCACGGGAGGACTGGCCCTGGGCATGGGGCTGATCCTCCTGGCCGGTGCCGTATCGAATATGCTGGTCATCCCCCATCCGGTCTGGCTGGTGGTCGCCGCCGTCGTCCTGATGCCCCTCACGGCCTGGATGGCCGGTCGGCGCCTCGTGGCTTCTGCCCCCGCCGGGGCCCCATGAGCGGGAAGGGCCTCGGCGATCTCGAGAGACTCTCCCTCCTGGCCGTCCTCCGTCTCGGTTCGGAAGCGTATGCCGTGTCGGTGCGAAGAGAGCTCCTGGAGCGAGCCGGTAGAG
>JAHEKK010000702.1 GCA_024638395.1 Gemmatimonadota bacterium
CCGCCTGGATGATGTCTGGGCCACCCTTTGGCGCCGCATCGAAGACGCGGTCCCCAGCCGTGCGTGGGCCGTCATCGCCTCTCTGGCGTCTTGAGTCGGGCCTGCGTGTGGTGATCCCGGGTGGGTGCGCGGCCCCCTATGGCTATGGCCCCTCGGCCCGGAGCCCCGAGCGGATGAAGTGCGCCACGGCATCGATGTCCCGGGGCTTGAGGCCCTCCAGGCCCCAATGGGGCATACCGGTGGCGGTCCCCACGAAGATCTGGCGGCGAAGGCCCGCGTGATCGTCGCGGAAGCGCCAATCGTCCGAGAGGAAGGTGGGGGGGCGTAGCGTGTCGCCCCTGGTGACGAAGCCACCGGAGCCGTCTCCCGCGGAGCCGTGACACTTCTGACAACTGTAGCTGAAGACCACGCGGCCCCGCGCGACCGCGGAATCGGTGACAGCCCAGGTCAGGCTGTCGAAGGCGGCCGCGTCGAAGCCGGCCTCGGCCAGAGCCAGGGTGTCGGCCGCGGCCAGCGCACTCTGCTCCGCGGCCATGGCTTCCCGCTCCTGGGACGAGGGACCACAGGCCGAGAGGAAAAGGACGAAACTCAGCAGGGCCGTCCGGTGGCCGGTCATCATTCGGACCTCCTTGGCAGGGACGTTTGCCCGGAGAGCCGGTCTGACCACCTTAGCGGACCGCGAGAACCACCCGTCCGTCCCAGGTCATTCCCCCAGGCACCCACAGAGTGCGGAAGGGTCCGGCGACTTCGCTGTGAGAGGTTTCCCTCCTTCCCTGTGGGGGAATGGAGGACAGGAAGCCCCCCGCCATGGCCGGTGTTGGGTCCGTTGCCCGGGTCAGGCCCTGGGCGTGCTCACCGGAAAGCCGACCAGCTCAGACCGAGTGACGGGATGATGAAGAAGCCGCCTTCCGGGTCCCTCGCCGTCACGATGTCGCCGCTCGGGCCCGGCACGCGGGCGTAGTCGTAGCCGAATACGTTGGTACGGTTGGTGAGGTTGCTGACCTCGAGGAAGACCCTGAGATCGCCCCCCCGGTACCGTGTCCGCCGGGTAAAACGCACGTCCATCCGGAAGTAGGCGGGCATCCGGCTGCCGTACACCGGATCGGGGCGCAGGATGATGTCCGGGTTCCCGTTCTCGTTGGTGAAGGCCTCGCTGTGTTGAAGGGTTCCGGGCCAACCCGTGTGGAAGACGACGGAGCTCGTGAGTGACCAGTTGAGCCAGGGGCGGTACGTCGCGTCGACGTTGACGGCATGGCGCTGGTCGTGGGGAATGCCGTGAACGGTCTCGAACTGGAGGGGGTAGGGATCGTTGACGTTCTCGATTGCGGTCACGGTCTCTTCGATGGACGCCAGAGCGTAGCTCGCCCGCACCGAGAGGCGATCGCTCAAATGCTTCTGTGCGTACACTTCGATGCCCCGTGCGCGGGTGCTCTCGGGACGGACCAGAATCCGGTCCTCGTTGGTTTCCGGGAACACGTCGAGCCCCGCCTTCCAGTTGCGGTACACCGGACGCAGCATGTCGCCCAGTTTTCGGTAGGCTTCGACCCGCAGCACACCCCCGTCCCGGAAGATGTGCTCGAGACTCGCCGTCCACTGCCGCGATCGCTCCGATGGGAAGTACGGCTGGCTCGGATCCAGGATGGACACGTCGGCCAGTCCCTGCATCTGTCGGAAGACGCCCCAGCCGCCCCGGAGGGTTGTTGCATCCGTGACCTTCACGAGGGCGTTGAACCGGGGCGAGAAATCCCGATCCCCGGTGTAGCTGGCTCGGTCGTACCGCCCCCCGGCTTCGAGGGTCAGGGCGTCGTGAAGACGAATCCGTCCCGATGCATAGGCGCCCAGCGTGGATCCGGATGGGCTCAGCCGAGCCTCTTCCCGGGTGGGGTAGAAGGACGTGGGATCGGGGAAGGGATTGTCCGGGTCCTGGGTGACGACGTTCGTGAATCGATACTCCGCCCTGACCGACCTGGCATCGAATCCGAGCCCCAGAGCCAAGCGGCGGGCCAGATCGAGGGTCCAATCCTGCCGCAGGCCGAATACGTCGAAATCCCGAGTGGAGGAGATGTCGTACAGGGGGGACGAATCGAGTGAATAGTACTCGCCCCCCCGCCGGCTCGACGTAACCCGACTCGCAGAAGCGATCGTTCGGACCGCCGCCCGGTCGCCGAGCTCGGAAGACTGGGTCACCCACCCATAGGCGTTGCCGTAACGGTTCCGGGCGTCTTCGCGTGTGTCGATGGTGTCGCGAAACCCCGTCGTGGACTTCGCGTCGAAGGTCCATCGATCGCTGGCCTGGAGCAGGTTGAGGGCCAGCGTGTGACCGGGCGCCAACTGGTACTTCACCTTTCCGAACACGTCGTGGTAGGAGGGGGACGGGAGGCCCGACTCCCCGAGGAGGCCCAGCACGAGGTCCAGGTATCCCCGGCGCCCGGATACGAAGTAGGACCCTTTGCCGCTCGCGAACGTGCCCTCGGCCATGGCCCTCGCGTTGACGAGGCTCAAGCCGAACCCATACCGCATCTCACCGGGCGTCGTGTCCCGGGTCTCGATGTTGAAGACGCCGCTCGTGTA
>JAHEKK010000703.1 GCA_024638395.1 Gemmatimonadota bacterium
GAATGCCAGAAGGTCAGCCCTGACCGGGTTGGAGAAGAACCGCGCCAGGCTATCCGGGTCCAGCTGACTCGTTACGACGAAGGACAGCAAGCCAAGAAGTACCAGATACCCGGAAATCACCAGGTAGTCCAGCCCAAACGCCTTGAGGCGGGCGACCGGGCGGGCGGGTGTGGAAGAGGGGTTCATGTTGGACGCGAATCTCAGGTGCTTTTCCGTGCCCGGAGCGCTCTCCTGATGTAGGTGCGCGCCGTGGTGTACTGCCGCGTGGTATTGATGGAGATCCACCGGGAAACGGGCCATTTCCCTGCCCAGGAAAAATGGCCTGCCTGCAGGAGTTCGTCATCGCTGAGCGATTCGATGATCTTCAGAACACGTACATAGCCCTCGGCCAGCTGCCCCCTTATGTCTTCCAAAGAAGCCTCGGATGCGTCCAGAACGATCTCGGCATTCAGTCTAGGGGTTTCATTCCATCTGAAGCCCGGCGCGGGCAGGACGAGCTTCTCCCCGCTCCTGCCGGCCTCTATCCAGTCCGCGACGGCATGCGTCCACCAGCGTCGCACGGCAAGGACATCCCGGACGGACCAATCGTCAACGGCGACAAGGGCGCCCGTCTCGGGGCCGGCTCCATCCAGTTCAGACTCAAGTCGATCCCAGGCGGTGCCGACCTCATGCAGCAGCTCGGCTCGGTCAGCAGGCATCGCCATGGATCTTGGCCGGGAGACGTGGCAAATGATGGTCAGGGTCTCCACAACATAGCAGTGCCGGGCGTGTAGATGCATCGGAAAGGAACGGCCCATGTCCCACCGGGTAGCGGGACCCACTGGCCACACGCCACCAAGAGTCAACGATTGCCAACGGGAGCCCCGACTGTGAGAACCACTTCCCGCCCCGAATGCATCCTGCCATGCAACGGCGTGGCGCTGCTCGCGCTGCTCTGGGCCGCGGTGCTTCTGCCGTCTTCGGCAGCCCAGACGTTCTCCAGCTACGCCGCGCTTGAGGATTCTCTGAATGCCGTCGCCTCGATCACCGATGCCCAGGATCGCGGCGCACGGCTTGATGCCCTCTGGGATATCCTGAAGGCCGACGGTCAGGTGCCATTCCGCGTGGCCGATTCCGCGGCGTTTCTGTATCGCGGGAGCGCGAACAGCGTCAGCTTTCCCGGTGACTTCAACGGCTGGAGCCCAGCTGGATCTGCAGCGTCCCGCATGGCCGGCACTGATCTCTGGATCAGGGAGGAGGTGTTTCCTGACGATGCACGTCTGGACTACAAGATTGTCCTGAACGGCTCCAGTTGGATCCTCGATCCGGCCAATCCGCTCCGGCAGAAAGGAGGCTTCGGGTACAACTCGGAGATTCGCATGCCGGCCTACGAGCCATCGCCCTACCTGGAGCGCAGGCCCGGCGTACCCTCCGGTGAGTTGTCGCCGAACCTCGCTCATTCAAGTTCTGCCCTGGGCTACGCGGTCACCTTCAGGGTGTACACGCCACCAGGCTATCACTCGGATCAGCTGACAGATCTGCCGGTCCTCTACGTGACTGACGGGCACGAGTACGCCGATGACGAGATGGGAAGCCTGCGCGTGGTTCTGGACAACCTGATCGCTGAAGGGCGAATAAGGCATGTCCTCACGGTTTTCATTGATCCCAGGGTCAACGGTTCCAACAGGCGACAGGAGCAGTACGTGGAGAATCCGGCCTTCGCTTCCTTTGTAGCGGACGAACTCGTGCCGAGGATTGATTCCGAGTACCGGACGGATCCACGCCGGGAGGCTCGGGCGATTCTGGGGACCTCCCTCGGTGGATTGAACGGGGCCTACTTCGGGGCGACACGCCCGGAGACGTTTGGCCTTCTCGGACTGCAGTCCCCCGCATTTCGCTGGGGCCCCACCATCTACGATCTGTACAGAAGCCACCCTCACCGGGACCTGCGGGTGCACATGTCCTGGGGGAGCATTCACGACGTCGCTGATGCAGCCGAGACCATGTCCGTGATCCTCGCAGACAAGAGCTATGCAGTAGAGGAGGTCGTGGTCAGCGAGGGACATTCCTGGGGCCAGTGGCGAGCCCTGGTTGACGATGTCCTGATGTATTTCTGGGGCGGAACGGTTCTCGGATCAGACGCGCAGATTCCGGATTCCGCTCCTGGAATGGCCATGTACCCGAACCCGGTATCCGAGCGGCTTACCATCGCGATCCCTGCGGGGATGCAGTCGATCCTGCACCTGACCGTGTTCAATATTCTGGGTCAGGAGATCCACCAGGGCGTGCTGGATCCAACCCAGGGTATCCGGCACGTCTCGGTCACAGACTTCGCCCCGGGCGTCTACATGGCCCGGCTTACAGGGGGCGGCGGTCAGATTGTCGGGACGCAGACGTTCCTTGTGGCCCGGTAGCGCTGTCAGACCAGTTCAGTCGTTTTTCTCCTCAGCCTTGGCCCATTTCCGGTCCATTGCTACGCCGATGGCGACTCCGACCGCGATGCCAATTGCGATGTTGTCCATCGCGACTCCGACGGCAACGCCGATCGCAAGCCCGAGGGCAATGCCGCGTCCGGGTTTGGCTCCTGTCAT
>JAHEKK010000704.1 GCA_024638395.1 Gemmatimonadota bacterium
GCTGTCCCCGCCCCAGGGCGTCCTCCACCGCCAGCTCTACCGCTACGGTGTCCCTTGGCCGGTATTCGTCCCGATCCGTGGATACCGCAACCCGGAGCCGCTTCACCTCGGGCTTCACCTTCAGTTCGGCGTAGCCCAGGCGCATGGTGGGCCGTCCCGGGTCCTGCACGGAACCAGGCTCTCCGATTCGCCCGCGGACCATGAGGACCGACACGAACACGTTGGGAGCGAAGTCCTCACCGATGGGAACCTGAAGCGTCGTGGCCCCCTCGGTGATCCGGATCCGGCGGGAGTCCAGAACTCGCTCGCGCTCGATGGTGACCCAGGCCTCGGCATCGGTAAACGGCGCGGCCAGCATCACCGTGGCGGTGTCACCGACGTCGTATTCCTCCTTGTCGGCGATGACGTCCATCTTGAACCGGCTCTGGTCGTTCCAGGGCACCCACCCCGGTCCTCCGGCCCACCGGTTGAAGGACGTCCGGGTAAAGCGCCCCTCGCCGTCCTCGGCACGAAACGCCATCTGGTAGGACCCACCGGCAGGGGGCGTGACCCTGCACGTGGCCGGATCCCGGGCCGTCACCACGCGACACGTTGCCACGGTGTCCTGAACCCAGCCCCCCATGCGCTCCAGCACCCCGTTCCGGGTCCGCTCCGCCGAGTGCCACTCCCAACGGACGAGGGCCCCGTCCACCGAGATCCCGGTTCGAGGTTCCCCTTGGGGCGTGGCGGTCATCACCTCGATGTCCACGGGATCGCCTGCCGTCCAGAACCATCCACCTCCGTCCTGGCGGGCTCCGACGTAGATGGATGCCGGATGGACGAGCACGGACGTAGACGCCGCGCCTGTCTGGCGATTCAAATCGGTGACCGTGGCAAAGGTACTCAGGCGATACGCCCGCCCATCCTCCGGCGCCGGCGCCTCGACCTGCACGCCCAGTCGGCCCTCGACGTCCAGGGTGTCAGACGCAGAACGAAGCGTCGCGACGCCGTTGGCGTCTGCGTCTTCCCACCACCGGTACGCCGGACCCACCTGCCATCCGTCGAACCCCGGCAGGCGGAGTGCCCATGACGACACCGGCTCCCTGCGGGCCTGCCAGTCCACCTGCATGCCCTTCATGGGCGCCCCGAACAGGTACCGCCCGGATACCACGGCCTCGATGAAATCGCCTGCGAACCGCGGCCCCTCGTCCGTCACTGCGTCGACCAGGAACTCCGGAGGCCGGAACTCCGCGACCCGGTAATAGCTGCTGCCGTACGCCGTCCATTTTCCGTTCCGGTGGAGTTGGGCCTCCACCCGGTACGTGCCCAGAGACGCGTCGGGTGGAATCGTCAACGAGCGGTCGGCAGTCCCGAAATCGCTGAGAGCCATGATCGAATCCGTGAGCACGCCGCCGTCCCGGTCGTAGAACACCCAGCGCAGCGAGTCCTTCGCCGGAGCCGACAGGGCGCCGAGAGTCCCTTCGCGGACGAGGGCCTTAGCATACACCGGCTCCCCGGGCCGGTAGATGCCCCGTTCCGTGAACACGGAAGCCGCGATCGGCTCTCGCCGAATGCCCCAGGCACGGTAGGCACCAAAGGCCCATGGGCTGAGGTCGTTCTCATTGTCGTCGAGAGAGATCACGGCTCTGTCGTCTGCCAGCTCGGCGGTGAGATAGCCTCGAGCGCAGTCTTCGCAGACTTCCCCCAGGGACCCCAGAACCAGCACTCCGTCGGGACCCGTGAGGCCGGTCGCCAGAACGTCGCCTTCCTGACCGTGGAGCGTGACGGACACCCCGCCCACTCCCCCGCCCTGGTTCACGTCGGTGACCCAGACGGCCGCCTCGTCGACACCGACCCGGCTGTGCACGGCCAGGTTCGTGACCTGGAGCATGGCGATCGGCGCCTGCCAGTACGAAGCCGTGCGTGCACCCTTGGCCGAGACCTGCAACATCTGCAGAGTTCCCTTTCCGGCACCGGCTGCCCGCGCCTCCAGGGGAAAGCCGCTGATCTGGGTTCGGTCCTGGACGTCGTCGACCGGCACCAACACGGTGTCGATCTGGTCGGCCAGCTGCTGCCACACGTCACCCAGTCCCCAGCGCTCCTCGAGCACTCGGGACTCCATCGAGTCGGGGACGAGGATCCGCTCGACCACCAGCGTGTCCACGTTGAGGTGTTGGACTGCGAGGGTCTGAGGGCCGCCGCGCTCGACCAATTGGCGCCCATGCTCGTAGCTCACGAGGGGCTCGTATCCGGTGGTGGTAACCGTATCGGACCAGGCCGCGGCCAGAACTTCACCGAACGCGTCGGTGACTCCGGGGGCAACGTTGACCGTCCAGGTGCGCCGCGGCCCCCACTCGCCCATGAGAGCCCACGTGGTGGCTTCCCGGGTCGTGTCGGCTACGCTGAAGGGAACGTCGGGCTCGACGGAGACGTGGCGAAGCACTTCGGCGCCTCGCACGGGGTTGGAGAAGCTGACGCGAATGGGGCCCGTCGGGCAGAATTGGCCTCCGCATGTCGCCCCCGTCACCCGCAGCTCGCCCCGGGTCTTGAAGCGCCAACTCGTCTGACCGGGATTGTCTCGGAAGTCG
>JAHEKK010000078.1 GCA_024638395.1 Gemmatimonadota bacterium
CCCCGGTCTCGAGAGACGAACAGCCGGCTTCCCCCCATGTAGACCACGTTGGGGTCGTGCTTCGAAACCAGGCTCGGCGACACCCAGTCCCACCGGTACTCCTCGTCCCCTTCCTGGTCCGGAATCGCGAGACTGAGCATGTCCCCGGTCCTGTTGTCGAACCGGGTCCAGTTGCCGTTCTGCGCGTTGCTGTACACGGTGCGCCCGTCGGGGTCCACCTGTTGATACATGCCATCGCCGTAGCCGATCTGCCGCCAGTCGTCCTCGAGAATGCCCTCCCATGAGCGTGTGGCCGACGGGCCCATCCAGGAGTGGTTGTCCTGCATCCCCCCGTAGATCCAGTAGGGATCGCGGTTGTCGACTCCGATGCCGTAGAACTGCCCGATAGGCAGGTTGTTGATGCGCCGAAACGAGACGCCCATGTCGTAGGTCTCGTGGAGTCCGGCGTCGCCGGCCAGGTAGAAGTGCTCGGGGTCGGCAGGGTCGATCCAGATGGCGTGGTGGTCGGCATGGACGCCGACATCGTAGGTGGGCCGATAGGCGATGACCTCGAAGGTTCGGCCTCCGTCCTGACTCACATGGGAGGTGGTCGCCAGCGTGTAGACCCGGTTTTCATCGGTCGGGTCGATGTGGATATGGGAGTAGTACATGGGCCTGATGTTCTGGTCGCTGACCTTCTCCCACAGGTCGCCTCCATTCTCCGTCCGGTAGACGCCGCTCTCGGTCGCGTGCTCGACCAGGGCATTGAGCACGGAGGGATTGGTGGCGGAGATGGCGAGACCGATCCTGCCCTTCTCGCCGGAGGGGATACCACCGGTGAGCTCCTGCCACGTATTGCCGCCGTCGGTCGACCGGTAGATGGCGCTTCCGGGCCCTCCCCCGTTGAACCCCCAGGGCGTGCGTTGCCGCTGATAGGTCGCCGCGTAGAGGTGGTCCGGGTTGGAGGGGTTGACGACGAGGTCGGTACCGCCGGTGAACTCGTCGATGTACAGGACTTTGTCCCAGTTGCGTCCGCCGTCCATGGTGCGGTACACGCCACGGTCGGGGGAGGGACTCCACAGATTGCCCTGGGCTGCTACCCATACGATGTCCGGGTTGGTCGGGTGGACCTGCACGCGGCCGGTATGACGTGTCTCTTCGAGCCCGAGGTGTTCCCAGGTGTCGCCGCCGTCGGTGGATCGGTAGACCCCGTTCCCCCACGACGTGCTCTGGCGGTTCTGCTGCTCTCCGGTCCCCACATAGACGACCTGGGGATGGGAGGGGGAGATGGCCACGTCCCCGAAGGTGCTGACCGGCATGTGCTCCCACAGGTTGGTCCAGGAGATCCCGCGGTTGACGCTCTTCCAGAGGCCACCGGAGGCGGAGGCTACGTAGATCGTGGAGGGATCGTGGGAGAGAGCCTCTACGTCGTGGATCCGACCGCCGGTCACGGTGGGGCCGATGTGACGTCCCCTGAAGGCGAGGAGCTCTGCCTCGGAGATCGCTTCCTGGCTCGAGACATCGGGTGCCGTGGTCGCCCAGACGGCCATGAAGAGGAGGGTGAGACGCAGGAGTTTCTGCATGGAAGAACTCGGGTTCGGCGGACGAGGTTCGAGCAGCGGGAAGGACGGTGAAGCCCTGGGCTCCCGGGTCAGGCAACATGGTATCCGCCGGCCGCCATGAAGGCCACCCGAATCTGTCTACTGCGGCGCATCCTCGGGGCCTGCGGCTCGGTCCAGCGCGTCACGGACCACTTCGAGGACCTCCGCCGGCATGTCGTCCGCGCGAAGCATCCACTCCATGTAGTCCGGGGCGGACCCGGCTACATCGTCCACGGTGCTTCCTTTGTGCTTGCCCCTCTTGAAGACGAGACCCCGGTCGCTTTCTCCGAACCACCGGTCGAACTCCGTTTCGAAGGGGTCCATTTCGTCGCAGTAGGCATGGAGCCCATCCAGATCCCTAGGCAGATGGGAATACCGTTCCAACTGCGCCGTAAGCACGGCGGCCGTCGTGCGAATGTCGCCGAGGGCGGTGTGGGCGTCCTGGTGGTCGCGGCCCAGGTAGAATCGGGCGGCGGCGGAAAGGTCCCGAGGCTCTTCCCGGTGGAAGATCATCTTCATGTCGATGATGCGCCGGTCGCGTATCTCGAAGGGCACGCCCGCCCGACGGAATTCAGCCAGGAGGATGGGCAGGTCGAAGCGGCGGATGTTGAATCCGCCCAGATCGCACGGATCCAGGATCCCTGCAAGGTTCTTGGCCACCTGGCGGAACGTGGGCTCGTCTTTCACGACATCGTCCGTGATTCCGTGGACCGCCGCGGCCTCGGGAGGTATGGGCATCTCGGGGTTCAGTCGCCGGACCCGCTCGTACACGTCTCCCTGGGGCGAGATGCGGATGATGGCCAACTCCACGACCCGATCGTTGGATAGACTCAGCCCCGTCGTCTCCAGGTCGAAGAAGGCAACCGGCCGGTCCAGGTCGAAAGGAAGCTTCAACATGCCGGGCGCCTACGGTGGGATACCGACCGGATCAGCGGTGGAATGGTGACCAATGCCCACACCGCTTCCAGGAGGATGAACCCCAAGCGCCGGTCCACGACTGCGACCCATGCCAGGAGTAGCGCGCCTCCCAGGTTGGCCGCGTTGTAGGCGGGTGAGGTGGGGCCCGACCAGCCTCGCTGATTGGCCAGGTAGGCCCCGAGGATCAGCCCCGCGCCGAGGAGCGAAACGACCTGAAAGAACACGTTCGGAGAACCTCGCATATCTTGTGTGGCTGACCACGCTCCGCCGAGCCCCCTGGGCTGCCGACACACCTTAACTCAATTCGTCCTGCCATGCGCGCTGTCGTGATCGCGACCCCGGGTGATCCGGAAGTCCTCCGTTTGGAATCCGTAGCGGATCCCGTGCCCGGTGACGGCGAGGTCCTGGTCGACGTCTCGACTTCCGGCGTGAACCGGGCCGATCTTCTCCAACGCCGAGGTGCGTATCCGGCCCCCCCGGGTGCGCCTCAGGACATTCCGGGACTGGAATTCGCCGGGACGGTCGCCGGTGTGGGTCCGGGCGTAGCCCGTTGGGCGGAGGGGGATGCCGTGATGGGCATCGTGGCCGGCGGTGGATATGCGGAAAGAGTGGTGGTCCACGAGTCGGTGGCCGTCTCCGTTCCCGACTCGTTGGATCTGGCCACTGCCGGAGCCGTCCCCGAGGTGTTCATGACGGCGTTCGACGCGGTCTTCCTCCAGGCGGATCTGAAGGCCGGCGAGACCCTTCTGATCCACGCGGTGGGAAGTGGGGTCGGCACGGCGGCGGTGCAGTTGGCAAGGCGAGCAGGGGCCCGGACCATCGGCACCTCCCGCACCGGGGCCAAGCTGGAAGAAGCCCGGGCCCTGGGTCTGGAGGCGGGAATCGTAGGCGACGAGTCATGGGCCGACCGTGTCCTGGACCAAACGGATGGGCGGGGCGCCGACGTGATCCTCGACCTGGTCGGGGGGCCTTATCTCGCCGGCAACCAGAAGGTGTTGGCGCCCCGCGGCCGTCATGTGGTGGTGGGCGTGCCCGGAGGCGCCAGGGCGGAGGTCGATCTGCGAGAGCTGATGGCCCGGAGGGGCAGGATCATGGGTACGGTGCTCAGAGCCCGTCCTCTCGCGGAAAAGGCGGAGCTGGCTCGGCGCTTCACCGAGGACGTGGTGCCGGGGCTGGCTGAGGGCTCGCTTCGGCCGGTGATCGACCGCATCCTTCCTGCGGCTCAGGCCCCCGAGGCCCACCGTGCCATGGAGCGGAACGAGAACTTCGGAAAGATTCTACTGTCGTGGGAGTGATTTGATGCGCCGTCCTCGTCTCATCGCCGTCGCCTTCTCTTTGGCTCTGTGGCCCATGGGGGTGGAGCCCCTGGCGGGTCAGGCCCCACCCGCCGTCGACATGCGCATCTACGACATCGTCGAGGCGGCCTCTTCCGAGAATCTGGAAGCGGATATCCGCACACTCGCCGCATTCGGTACCCGCAACACCTTTTCCGATACGCTCTCGGAGAGCCGCGGGATCGGGGCTGCTCGCCGGTGGATCAAGGGCGAGTTCGACCGGATATCCGCGTCCTGTGGCGGGTGCTACGAAGTGGTCTACCACCGGAATCTGGTCCGGGCGGAGGACAGCCCACGCATTGCCGAGGACGTGTGGGTCGTCAATGTCCTGGCCATCAAGCGGGGAACGGTCAATCCCGACACCTACGTCATCATGTCGGGTGACATCGATTCCCGCGCCTCTGATGGCTCGGACGGCGTGAGCGATGCGCCGGGGGCCAACGACAATGCATCGGGGATGGCGGGTGCCATTGAGGCGGCCCGCCTCCTGGCGCCTTACGAGTTTGGGAACTCGGTGGTCCTCATGGGGCTCTCCGGCGAGGAGCAGGGGTTGTGGGGAGGCCAGCACACCGCCCGCGTCGCCCGGGAGGAGGGCTGGGACATCATCGGCGTGCTCAACAACGACATGATCGGCAACATCGAGGGGGTCGACGGGGTCATCGAGAACAACACGTTTCGAGTCTTCTCCGAGCCCACCCCCGTCACCGAGACCGAGCAGGAGCGCGCAAGGTACCGGGTCTTCGGAGGTGAAGTGGACGGGCCGTCCAGGCAATTGGCCCGATACGTAGCCGCGACGGCCGACCAGTACATTCCCAACCTGGATCCGATCATGATCTACCGTCTGGACCGGTTCGGGCGTGGGGGTCACCACCGTCCGTTCAACGATGCGGGATTCCCCGGCGTGCGGATCATGGAAACCCACGAGAACTACGTCCGGCAGCACCAGGATCTGAGAGTCGAGGACGGAATCGAGTACGGAGATGTCATCGAGGGCGTCGACTTCGAGTACGCCGCGAAGCTGACCGCCCTGAATGCGGCCACCCTGGCGCGCCTGGCCTGGGCCCCCCGGGCTCCCCAGGACGTGCGCATCGGCGGGGCCGTGCGGCCGTCCACGACCTTGCAGTGGGACCCATCAGCGGATCCCCGCGTCGTGGGCTACAAGATCTACTGGAGGGATACCACGGCTCCCCGATGGGAGCACTCTCGCTGGGTGGGCGACGAGACCGAGTTCACGCTGGAGGGCTTGGTCATCGACAACTATCTCTACGGTGTGGCCGCCGTCGGGGGTGACGGCAACGAGAGCGTGGTGGCCTTCCCGCAGGGCCAGATCCCCCGGCGTCCGTAGACCTCCCGTTAGCCGGCCGGCCTCGTCCGTTTCGGTACTCGCGTTGCCTACCCCGTCAGGGACTCTTCCACGAGCCGGGCCTGTTCCCTCGTGTGGTCTGCCGCGTGGCCCTCGGCCGGACTGGCCCGCTCCGGCCTGGCCACGTACCGAAGTCTGATCTTCCGGGAGATGGCGGCCCGGAGGCGTGGCCCCACGTAGGAGAGCCCACCCATGTTACCCGGCTCCTCCTGGGTCCAGATGATCTCCTCCAGGTTCGGATAGGAGCCGGCTACGGCTTGTATGGCCGCCTCCGGAAACGGATACAGAGCCTCCACTCTGGCGACAGCTACGCCGGGAGACTCCTTCCGTAGATCGGATCCCACGAGATCGTAGTAGATCTTGCCTGAGCACAGGATGAGCCTGCGCACCGAGTCCGGATCGGCGATGGAATCATCGTCGATGACGGACTTGAACTCCCCGTCGGTGAGGTCGCGCACGGGGGACGTCGCCATCGGATGTCGAAGCAGGCTCTTCGGCGTCATCACGATCAGCGGCCGTTCAGGCTCGCTCAACGCCTGCCTGCGCAGCAGATGGAAGTACTGGGCCGGGGTCGTCGGATAGACGACGCGCATGTTGTCTTCTGCGCAGAGCTGCAGGAATCGCTCGAGCCTGGCGCTGGAGTGCTCCGGCCCCTGACCTTCGTATCCGTGGGGCAGGAGAAGTGTGAGGCGGGACCTTTGGGCCCACTTGGACCACCCCGCGGAGATGAACTGGTCGATCATCACCTGGGCCACGTTGACGAAGTCGCCGAACTGGGCTTCCCACATGACCAGGTCCCGATCCCGGGCCACGGCGAAGCCGTACTCGAATCCGATCACGGCGGCTTCGGTCAGGGGCGAGTTATAGACCTCGAACCGGGTGTCACTCAACCGAGCCAAGGGAGTGTCGGTGGCCCCCGTATGGGCATCGTGAAGCACAAGGTGGCGGTGGCTGAACGTCCCTCGCTGCGCGTCCTGTCCCGAGAGGCGCACGGGCACCCCGTCTGCCAGGAGGGTCGCAAAGGCGAGGGCTTCAGCGTGGCCCCACGCCAACCCGTAGTCCGGTCCGAAATCCACGTTCCGGCGCTCGAGCTGCCGGAGCAGCTTCGGGTGGACCGTGAAACCGCTCTCGAAGTCCAGCAGGGCTTCGTTCAGTCGGACGATGCGATCGAAGGGGACGGCCGTGCTTGGATCGATCTCCTCCTCGCCGTTCCCGTTGGTGTCGTCTCCGTTGCCGTGACCATCGTCCGACTGGATGCGGGCTTGTGCCTCCCGGAGGGCCTCGAGGTTCTCCTCCACTAGCGCGGCCGCTTCCTCGGCGGTCGCGACCTCGTGGTCCGCCATCCTGCCCGCCCACAGGGCCCGGACCGTGGGGTGGGCTCCGATCTTGGCGTAGAGCGTGGGTTGGGTGTAGCTCGGTTCGTCCCCCTCGTTGTGGCCGTGCCGGCGGTATCCGACGAGGTCGATCACCATGTCGTCGTTGAACTGCTTCCGGTACGCCATGGCCAGGTGAACCGCCGCGAGGCACGACTCGGCCTCGTCCGCGTTGACGTGGACGATGGGGATGTCGTAGCCCTTGGCCAGGTCGCTGGCATACCGGGTGGAACGTCCATCCTCCGGGTCCGTGGTGAACCCGACCTGGTTGTTCGCGATGATATGGATGGTGCCGCCCACGTCGTAGCCCCGGAGTCGGGCCAGGTTCAGGGTCTCCGCAACGACCCCTTCAGCAGCGAAGGCCGCATCGCCATGGATGAGGATGGGGACAACGCGGTTGAGGGACTGTTCCTTGGCCGTCGGCTCCTCGCCGAGCTGACGTGCTCGGGCCATCCCCAGCACCACAGGATTCACGTACTCGAGGTGGCTCGGGTTCGGAGCCAAACTGACGCGGATCGTTCCACCGGAGCGGAGGGTGTAGGTGCCCTGGGCTCCGTGGTGGTACTTCACGTCACCCGTTCCGGGATCAGGGACGTAGAGGGCTCCGCCGGGCGCGGCCCGTCCCTCGAATTCCCCGACGATTTCATCGTAGGGAACGCCCACGATGTGAGCGAGAACGTTGAGCCGCCCGCGGTGAGCCATACCGATGACCACCTCCGCGGCCCCGGCGGCGGCGGCCAGCTCCAGCGCCTCGTCCAACATGGGCACCATAGTGTCGGTGCCCTCGATGGAAAAGCGCTTCTGGCCCAGGTAGGCTCTGTGGATGAACTGCTCCATCCCTTCCACCTGGGTTAGGCGATGCAGCAGGCGCCGCCTCGAGTCGTCGTCGAACGTGGAGAAGTGCGTGCCGCCTTCGACCTGCTCCCAGAGCCACTCGACTCGCTGCGGGTCTTCGAGGTGCTCGAACTCGTACCCGATGGCGCCACTGTAGGTGGCCTTGAGGCGGTCCAGGGTCAGGGCCAGGGGGACCTCGCCCGCACCAGGGAAGATGACCGAGGACGGGATAGCCTCCAGCGCCTCCATCGAGGTACCCCAGTAGGCCGGGTCCAATTGGGGGTGACCGCGAGGCTCGCTTCCCAGCGGGTCGATCATGGCCGCCTGATGCCCGTGCTCCCGGAATGCCTGGAGGAGCTGTGAGCCCCGGGCCACGAGCGACAGCAGGTGCCGCACGGATTCTTCGGAAATTGTCAGTTCCGAAAGAGAGTCCTGTTGGACGGAGGGCTTCGGAGCCGGCGGGGGCGACGCTGGCCTCTCCGGAACGGTAGTCGGAGGGGGTGCGGGCCTGGATGCGGGAGGGGCCGGGGCCGGGGTCGCCGCGGTCCGGGTCTGGGAGGGGGTTGGGGGGGCCGCCACTCGGGGCCCGTGGTTGTCCTCGACCAGGGCTTCCGGTGTCAGCAGTCCCGCTTGGTGGGTTTCTTCCTGACCCCTCTCGAAGAAGGCTCGCCACTCGGCGGGGACCGATTCGGGGTTTCTTGCGAATTCTTCGTAGAGTGCCTGGGCGTATGCTGCGTTCAGGCTATCGAAAAGACCGTGGCTCATGGACCTGTCGTGGACTGGGGCCGTCTCCCGGCCGAGCATGGCATGGGGGCTCGAAATGGGTAGCCTTGTAAGCTACCCATTTTCCAAGGTGTGGTAAGGCTGGGACAAACCTGCAGGCGGAGGACGTAATGGGCCAGAATCCGGCCACGGAGCACCGGCGGTCGAACAAGAGCCCCGAGATCCGGACGGCGCCGGTGGAAGTCTGGCGGTCGAGGTTCCCATGGGCGGTGGCGGGCATGACCCTGCGAACTCCGGGCGTGCAGCGTCCCAATTTCGGCCTTTTCACGCGGCTTCCAGCCGTCGAGGCCATGGAGGCCTGGGGTGCGCTCCTCGACGATGTCGGGGCCAGGGCCGCCGTTCATTCCAGGCAGGTCCATGCGGACAGCGTGGCGGTCCACGGTCGTGAGGAGCGTCCCGGGAACGGCCTATCGATCACCGGGGCTGGAGACGGACACGTCACGGATCGCACCGGCGTGCTCTTGACGGTTACCGTGGCCGATTGCGTGCCGGTTTTCGTATTGGATCCAGAGCGGCGGGCCATCGCTCTCCTTCATGCCGGTTGGAGAGGAGCGGCGGCCGGCATTGTCGAGCGTGGTCTCAGCGAGTTGAAGACAACCTACGGTTCCGCCCCCCGGGACTGCTGGCTTCACCTCGGCACCTCCATTTGCGGGTCCTGCTACGAGGTGGGGCCCGAGGTCCTCCACGCCTTCGGACTGCCGCCCGCCCCCACAGTGGACCTCCGACGAGTCCTGGCTTCGAAGGCGGAGTCGGCCGGGATTCCCCCCGGTCAGGTCACCATGGACGCGGACTGTACACTTTGCGGACAGAACCGCTACTTCTCACACCGAGGAGGTGATCCGGGGCGACAGGTGGCTTTCCTCATGGTGCGCGACCCGGCGTGAACGAGGGCCCGGACGGTGAGGGACGACTGGCCATCCCGGCGGGTTCCGGCCTTTGCGGGGTGTGCACATGGGTCCGGCCGGTGCGCACACGCCGGGGCTCCACGTTCTTGTTCTGTGGAATGTCACAAAGAGACTCTAGCTTCCCCAGGTATCCACGCCTGCCGGTCCTTCGGTGTCGAGGGTTCGACCGGGCAGAAGAAGCATCAACCGAACAGGAGTAGTGATCCGGATGTCCGAGGCCCTATACGTGACCAGGTCCGCGGTGGAGAAGGTGGATGGACTTCATCGGAGGGGAACCCTTTTCGACGGGAGCCGGATGGCCTTCGGGGTCCACGGTCCCATCAAGGACTACTACCGCCTGGAGGGTCAGCCCGACCTGCCCCTTCCGGTCGACTATATCGTGGCCGCGACGGGGGGCTGACTACTGGGAACTCTCAATGGCGCACTGGAGGTGCGCGGGATACATCTGGACCCCACCCAGATCGGCGCCACGGTCGAGGGCTACAACGAGATCGTGGACCGGATACCGATATTGACCCGCATCGGGATCCACTACGAACTCGAGATCCCTGCCGGCTCCCGGGAGACCGTCGATCGCGCGCTGGAGCGCCACGTGTCCAAGTGCCCGACGGCCCGGTCCCTTGCCGGATCGGTTCAGGTGGAGTGGTCCGCCGACATCCGTGAGGTGCCTGAGGAAACCCCCGGTGTCTGACGCGGATTGACCAGGATATGACCGACCTCCTGGCCTGGGTGACCGTCGTCGCGTACGCGATCACTCTCGCGTTGTTGTTGCCCTTTGCGGGGCATCGCCTGCACTTGTGGGCGCTCTCCAGGAGGCCGGACCCCATCAAGCCCCGGAGGTGGCTTGGACCCCTCCCGGCGGTCACGGTTCAGCTTCCGGTCTACAACGAGAAGCACGTAGTGGAACGACTGATCGACGCCGCCTGTGGGTTGGACTATCCCGACGATTTGTTGGAAATCCAGG
>JAHEKK010000079.1 GCA_024638395.1 Gemmatimonadota bacterium
GTCTGCTGGACCACCTGGGGCTGAACCCCGGGATGGTCGTCGTGGAACTCAACCGGGAGATCGTTCGCCGCGACGACCTGGCCGCGGTCCAGGTCGAGTCGGGTGACCGGATCGAGCTCGTGCATTTCGTGGGAGGAGGCTGAGTATGACCAAGGTTACTACGGCGGCCCCCAGGGGGTCGTCCACGTCGGCCGGGGGCGATCCCGCCCTGGAGATCGCGGGCCGGGCTTTTGAAAGCCGCCTGATCGTGGGTACGGGCAAATACCGTACGAATGCGGAGATGCTCGAAGCGATTCGCGCCTCGGGTGCGGAGATGGTGACGGTGGCCGTCCGGCGCGTGGATCTCGAGAGGAGCCAGGACGAGGGCATCCTCCATCACCTTGACCCAGGGGAGTTCTTCCTGCTCCCCAACACGGCGGGCTGCTATTCTGCCGACGATGCCGTTCGGTACGCCCGGCTGGGGAGGGCAGCGGGACTGAACGATTGGGTGAAGCTGGAGGTCATCGGGGACGAGGCGACGCTCCTGCCGGACACCTCGGCTACCCTGGAGGCGGCCCGGACCCTCGTGGACGAAGGCTTCAAGGTTCTGGCGTACACCAACGACGACCTGGTCATGGCCATGCGACTCGAGGACGCCGGTTGTGCCGCCGTGATGCCTCTGGCGAGTCCCATCGGGAGTGGGCTCGGGGTCGTGAACCCGTTCTACATTCGCGAGATCAAGCGACGCCTCTCCGTTCCCGTCATCGTGGATGCGGGTGTAGGTACCGCCTCGGACGCCTGCGTGACCATGGAGCAGGGGGTGGACGGCATTCTCATGAACACCGCCATCGCGGCAGCGGATGACCCCGTGGGCATGGCGAGAGCGATGCGCCTGGCCGTGCAGGCCGGCCGGGCGGCATACCTGGCAGGCCGTATGCCGTCCCGGGAGATCGCGGTGCCGTCGTCTCCGGTCTCGGGCATGCTCGGTTCATAGGCGTCGCACCCCCGTGAGGCGCACACCTACCCCGGTGGCATCGCCTGAGCGTCGCTTGGCCGACCTCATCCTGGCGCAGGTGGGCGAGGGCCGCCGCCTCGACGTCGCCTGGGAGGCGCTCGGTGGAAACGACTCGGCCGCCCGGCCCTGGCTTCGGCACCTCGTCTACGGCACGGTCCGCCTGCAGGGGCGACTGGACCACCTGGTGGGGCACTTCGCGCGTCGATCCGTCGCTACGCTGGACGGTCCGGTTCAACGGGCCCTGCGGATGGGGGCTTTTCAGCTCTTGTACATGGACTCCGTGCCCGCGTACGCTGCCGTCTCCGAGGCCGTTGAAATGGTCAGGGCGTCGAAGAGCCGAGCCGCCTCAGGACTCGTCAACGCGGTGCTCAGACGGATCGGGGAGCTCTCGGATCCCCAGGCCCTGTTTCCCGAGGCGGACGATGACCTGCTCGGGTTCCTCACGACGTGGGGGTCCCATCCCGAATGGCTCGTGTCTCGCTGGCTCGACGCATTCGGGCCCTCTGAGACCCGGGCCCTGGTTCAGGCCAACAATCAGGAGCCGGGCGTCTTCCTGCATCCTCTTTCCGGGACCGTGGCGGAGGCGAGGCAGGCTCTGACGGAGGCGGGCCTTGCGTCGAATCCGGAAGCCGGGCTGTTGCGTCTGGCGCCCGGCGTCGATCCAGCCGAGGCGTTGGCCGCCGTGCCCGGGGTGATTCAGGATCCGGCCGCGGCGCTGGTGACCCGCTTCGTGTCTCCCCCTGCCGGTGCGTTCGTCGCCGACGTCTGTGCCGCGCCCGGGGGGAAGGCCCTGGCCCTGGCGGGGCCGAGGGCGGCCGGGAATGGGGTCCGAAGGGTCCTGGCCGGCGACCTGTCCCCCGTCCGTGTACGAAGGATGGTGGGAGCGATCCGGCGCTTGGGAGCCCCCGTCTGGCCCCTGGTGATGGACGCCCGCCATCCGCCGATTTCCCAGGCGCAGGTCGTGGTGATCGACGCCCCGTGTTCCGGAACCGGAACCCTTCGGCGGCACCCCGATGCGCGCTGGCGCGTAGTACCCCAGGACATCGTCACCCTTTGCGGCCTCCAGGAGGCGATATTGGAGGGATGCGCGCCGCTGGTTCCCACTGGTGGTCTGCTGGTTTACGCTACTTGTACGCTGGAAGACGAAGAGAACGTGTCTCAGGTGGATCGTTTCCTGGAGCGCCATTCAGGCTTTCGGCTCGACCCGGGCCCAGCGCCGTCCGACGTTCTGGATGACCGGGGCTTCCTGACCGTGACCCCGCAACGCTCCGGCCACGACGGCGCCTTTGCGGCACGATTGCGACGGGTGGATTGATGAACCTGGGTAGCTCGATTCGACGCAGACGCCGATCCATGGGCGCCGCCTCCACCCGGGATCCGCTGGACTTTCCGGATCTGGGGAGGAAGCTGGCTGCCGTATTGCTGACCGTGGCCGGGGGCCTGGGCCTGGGATACCTGGCCGCCACCGTTGCCGTGTTTCCACCGCCCGATCCGCCGCCGGCCCTGCAGGGCGTGCCCGACCTCCGGGGGGTCTCTATCGATCAGGCCGTGTCGGTGCTCGCCGACTCGGGGTTGGTGCTGGCCCGGGTGGACTCGGTCCGCCATCCTCAGGTCGACAGCGGAGTGGTCCTTGGGCAACGCCCCCTGCCCGGACCGACGGCCTTGCCGGGGGCGGAGGTCAGGATCACCATGTCCATGGGGCCCGAGTTCCGCCCCGTGCCCGATGTGACGCGCATGAGAGGCGATCGAGCGAGCCTGGTGTTGTCGGCCAGTGGGTTCGCCGTTTCCATCGATACGGTGGATTCCACCACGCCGGCTGGCCGGGTGGTTTCCGTGGAACCGGCTCCCGAAACCCGCTTGTCCCTCCCTGGTGCCGTGTTGTTGCGAGTCAGTCGCGGACCGCCCCCGTTCCCCATGCCAAACGTCATCGGCCTGGACGAAGAGGACGCCCGCCGGACCCTCACGGCCCTGGGGCTGGTGATTTCGGAGGTCGAAGCGCGACTCAGCCTGAGAAGCCCGGGTGAGGTACTGGACCAGTCTCCATTGCCCGATTCGATCGTGGAGCTGGGCTCGACAGTGCGGTTGACGGTGGGTCAGCCCCTCGGACGGAGGAGACGATAGATGGTAGCCGCATGGGATGGCATCGAGGCCATGGTATGCGGGGCGCCGCCAGGCGTGGGGACGGCCGCCCATGTCTAGGAAGGCCAGCAAGGCCCCGTACGCGGTGGCGCTCCTTGTGGTGGCCGGAGTCGTGGCTCTCGCCTGGCTGAACCGCAACCGCATTCAGCCTGTGGTCGCGGGTTTCGATGCACCCGACTTCCAGGTCACGGACGTCTCGGGAGAGCCGGTGACCCTGGACGACTACGACGACAAGGTGGTGCTCCTCAACATCTGGGCCACCTGGTGTGCGCCGTGTAGGGCCGAAATGCCGTCGATGGAACGGCTGTACCGGCAGTTCTCGCCGGAGGATTTCGAGATCGCGGCGGTCAGTGTCGATGCCGCCAGGGGGCAGGTGGACCGAAGCGGCAACCCGGGGGGCGATCCCGTGGCCTTCGCCGACAGTCTGGGTCTCACGTTTCCGGTCTTGCTCGATCCCTCGGGCCGGATTCGCCGAACCTACGCCACCACGGGTGTCCCCGAGTCGTTTCTCATCGGACGCGACGGGGTCATCTACAAACACTACGCCGGTGAAACGAGGTGGGACTCGGAATCCAACGTGGAGCTGGTTCGCCGGTTGGTGGAAGGCGGTTAGCAGTGACGTCCTCGGGCCTGATCCGGCGGAACTGGCGTCTCAAGATCTCCGCGGTCGCCGTCACGGTCCTGCTGTGGGCGACGATCCGCGTGAGCGCAGTGAGTCGACAGGATCTTCCCGAGGTGCAGGTGCGGGTCGAGAACGACGATCCGGACTGGGTTCCCGTGGGCTTGCCCTCGCCGGCTACGGTCCAGCTTGGTTTGACCGGACCGGCCAGGGACCTGTTCCGGGTGGCCGTCGACCGGCCCGTGATCGTGGTCCCCATGGACAACGTCCTCAGTGAAGACACGATCATCATCATCCGTCCCGAGTGGGTGCGGAACGCCGGACGCCCGGGTGTATCGATCGAAGACATTACCCCCAGTACCATCCGTGTCCAGTTCGAGCGCAACGAGGGTGCGGCCATCCCGGTGACACGACAATTCGTGGGATCCCTGCCGGATTCCCTCTCTTTCCTATCGGCGCCCCAGATCAATCCCCTGTTCACCAACGTGAGGGGACCCGCCAGCAGGGTAGACGCCCTCGAGACCATCAACACGGAGGGCTTCGACCTGGGGACGGTCAGCGGCTCGGGTCGCTTCCTGGTCCCCCTGGACACCGCCGGGATCGGGCTGCGGGTGAACCCCGCCGCAGTAACGCTGACCCTGAGTCTGGGTCCGACGGTCGAGAGACAACTCGGTTTGATGCCCATTGTCCTGCCGCCCCAGAGCCCCAACGGTCTCGAGGTGGTGGAGGATTCAGCCTCGGTGGGCCTCCGGGGGGCCGATGCGGTTCTGACGGCCGGCCCCCACGATGCCGTGTATGTCGAGGTGCTGGTCGACCCTCTGGCTCGTGAAATGGAGCCGGGGGAGGAGATGTACCTTCCTCTGGTCGTGAGGCGCCTCCCCGATTGGACGCGGGGGGTGGTCTCTCCGGACTCGGTGCTCGTTCGACGTTCGGGGGCATCGTGATCGGACCGATTCTCGGCGTTGAGACGAGTTGCGATGAAACCTCCGCTGCCGTGCTGGGACCCGGCGGCGAGATCCTCGGCCTGGTCATCCACTCGCAGGATGTCCACCACGTGTATGGCGGCATCGTTCCGGAATTGGCGGCCCGCGACCACCTCCGCAGGATCACGTTGGTGGTGGATGCCGCCCTCGGACAGGCCGACGTAAAGCGCAAGGAATTGGCTGCCGTGGCCGTCACCGCGGCTCCGGGCCTCATTGGCGCCCTCCTCGTGGGGTACACCTGGGCCCGCGCTCAGGCCTTCGGGCTGGGAATCCCGCTGATTCCGGTACACCACATGGAGGCCCACCTCTTCGGACCCGTGCTCGAGAACCCCGAGGCGGTGCCCCCGTTCGTCGCGCTCCTCGTGTCCGGTGGACATACCCTCCTGGTCTGGGTGCCGGTCTGGGGCAGGTACGAGTTGATTGGAGAGACGCGGGACGACGCAGTCGGAGAGGCCTTCGACAAGGTCGGCAAGCTCCTGGGCCTACCCTATCCGGGTGGCCCCGAAATCGAGGCCCTTGCTCGACAGGGAGACCCGCTTCGTTTCGCCTTTCCCAGACCCATGCTCAAGAGATCCCAGTCCGAGGACGATCCCGACTTCTTCGATTTCTCCTTCTCGGGTCTCAAGACCGCCGTAGCGCAGACGGTGGCGCCCCTCGAAGAGAACGGCACCCTCGAGTCGGAACGGATGCATCTGGCTGCGGGATTCCAGGAGGCAGCGGTGGACGTGCTGGTGGGGAAGACGCTCAGGGCCGTCAGAGCCGTGGGATGCACGCGGGTATTGGTGGGAGGTGGCGTCTCGGCGAACAAGTTCTTGCGGGATCGCCTCGTGCATGCGCTCGGCCGGGACGGGACCCTGTTCTACTCCAGTCCTCGATTGGCCATGGACAACGGCGCCATGGTTGCCCGGGCGGGGCAGTTCAGGGCGGACCGGCTCCAGGAGTCCGTCCAGGAGGTCTCGGCGCGGGCTCCGATCCCCGGGTCTACGGCCTGGCAGGGATCCCTGAGGTCCGGAGGAGCCGGACCCCGGAGACCGACATCCATCAAAGAAGGCCATTGATCCGTGTATCCGAACCTGTTCCGACTTCCCGAGTGGTTCCCCTTCCTCGGAGGGGAGCCGATCACCTCGTTCGGCGTGATGATGCTCCTCTCCTTCTTGACGGCGGGCTATGTCCTGAGGGCGGAGATGGGCCGCATGAAGATGGACCCGGAGCAGGCATGGGACCTTCTGTTCATGGCCGTGGTGGGCGGGATCCTGGGCGCCAAGGTCTACTACGTCCTGCTCAACTATCCGCGACTCGTGGCGGACCCGATCGGGATGATCTTCTCCCGGGGCGGGATGGTCTGGTACGGGGGCTTTCTTCTGGCCGCGGCGCTGGTCTTGTGGAAGGCACGGCAGCTCGGCCTGCCTCTGACCAAGATCCTCGATGGCTCGGCCCCCGCGTTGGCTCTCGCATATGCGGTCGGTCGCGTCGGGTGTTTTCTCGTCGGGGACGACTATGGCCGGCCGACGGATTCATGGGTGGGCATCGCGTTCCCCAATGGAACGCCGCCGACCCGTGTCGACGTGTTGGAAAGCCAGTTCGGAGTGGCCGTCGACCCGGCCCTCGTCGAGAAGTACGGACAGGTGATACCGGTCCACCCGACCCAGCTCTATGAGATCGGCCTGTCGACGCTCTTCTTTTTCATCCTCTGGCGAATGCGAAAGCATCCCCACCAGAGCGGATGGCTCTTTTCCATCTGGCTGATCCTCGCCGGTTTGGAGCGCTTCGCCGTTGAGTTCTTCAGGGCCAAAGACGACCGTTTCTTCGGGATGTTCACCCTGGCGCAGATGATCTCCATGGCCCTTGTGGCCACAGGGGTCTACTGGGCGCTGCGCCTGAGGCGGACGACGGCCAGGGCGTGAAGCTCGTCCACGCGTCCGATCTCCATTTCGGAAGGCCGCACCTCCCCGTCGTAGCGGCGGCCCTGCTCCGGTTCATACGCGAAACGGAACCGGATGCCGTGGTGGTGTCGGGGGACTTGACCCAGCGCGCCAAGGTGGTGGAATTCCAGGCGGCCCGCGCCTACCTGGACCAGATTTCTCCGATCCCCCTGGTCACGACCCTGGGGAATCACGATGTCCCGGTCTACAGGATCTTCGAGCGGCTGCTGTCGCCGTACGGGAACTACCGAGCTCACATAAGCTCCGATCTCGATACCGTAACGGACGTGGGCGGGACCCGGATCGTGGCTCTGAGCACGGCCGCGCCCTACACCCATGTCGTCAACGGTCGCTTGAGCCGGGCTCAGCGCGACTTCGCGAACCTGGCCTTCAAAGACACCCCCGTCGGATGGAACCGGCTGCTGACCATCCATCACCATGTGATCGGCCCCGGAGACCACGAGAGCGACGCGCCCCTTCCAGATGCATCGGAAATCATCCGAAGCTTCCACAAGTGGGGCCTGGATCTGGTGCTATCGGGACATCTGCACCGCTCCTTCGTGAAGACCTCCGACGAGGGTCTGCCCGCCGGCGCCGCTCCTCGGGCGATTCCGATCGTGCACGCCGGGACGACGACGTCGTCTCGCGGTCGCGGGAAGGAGTTGGGCAGGAACTCTTTGAACCTGATTCGTGTCGAAGACTCGGAGATCCAGGTGTCGGTATACCTTTATTCCGGGGCCTCGGATCGATTCGTTCCCGGGCCCTCATACCGTTATCCACGGCGCCTCGACCTCTAGGTCCAGAGGGACGGGGTGGGTCTCGCACAGGGGATCGGGGTCCGGTCCCGATCGTCCTAAAACCGGTTGACTAGAAGAGGTGGGCGTGAAGCAGGTGTACATCCGTAGACCACCCTCCCGGCAGGAGACCGTGCTGGCGGCCACTCTTGCTGTGGGACTGGGGACCGTCCTCGGGGCGACCGTCTACTATTTTGCCCGGGTCATTCTGGCTCGTGACGAGGTGGCGCCTCTGCCTGATTCCGCCGGCCTTGAAGGCCTCGGAGGGGGGGCGGAGGACGACGTGTGACCGGGCTTCCCCTCGGGCGGCTCGCCCTGTTGTTCGTCGGAATCCTCGTTTTCGGCGTGGTCCCCGCCGACGGGGCCGGTCAGGTCGGTAGAGAAGAGGTCGCCTCGGTGGACTTCTTGGGGAATGTGGCCTTCACGGACGCCGAGCTCCACAGGGCCATCCTCACCGAGGCAACGTCTTGTCCCTTGATCCTGGCGGTCACGACCTGTGCCCTGGGGCTCGATTGGGGCCGGAGCTTCTTCTACTACAGCCCCCGGACCGTCGAGGTGGACGTTCTCAGGCTGACGGAGTTGTACCGGGCCCACGGGTATCGCGGCGTCCAGGTGGATACCCTGATCACTCGCGATGATCGGCGGGTGTCCGTCGGGTTCCGCATCGATGAAGGGGAACCACTCGTCGTCGGGTCGCTGGCCCTGGAAGGGGATTCCGTCGATGCGTCGCTGGGTCTCGGTGCAAACCTGCCCCTCCGTCGTGGCGATCCCCTGAGTTTCCTGCTCATGCAGGAAACCCTCGATACGCTGACGGCACGGTTGAAGAATTCGGGGTACGGTCGTGCGGAGGTCTTCAAGGGGTTCCGGCGTCTGGCGGAAAGCGACTCGGCCGATGTCTACTACACCGTCTACCTCGGCCCCCGAACCCGTTTCGGACCCATCTCCATCACCCAGCGGCGCCTTGAAGACGGACGGGAAGTGCCCGGCGTCCTCGACGATGAGGTGATCCTGGGTCGTCTGCCCTTCGCCGAGGGCCAGCTATTTCGCGAGCGTCAGATCAGGGAGGCCCAGCGGAGCCTCTACCAACTCGATATCGTGACCCGGGCCCGAGTGGAGGAAGACACCGCTAGCGCCCTCCCCGATTCCCTGATCCCCGTGCGAATCGAAATCCTCGAAGGGGACCTCCACCGGGTTCGGGCGGGAGGGGGGCTCAATTCCGCGGAATGTGTCAACGTCGAAGGACGATGGGCCAGCCGTAACTTCTACGGGGGCGGCCGGACGATCCAGGTGAGGGGAGGCGTGTCCAATCTCCTGGCTTCCACCCTGCAGCCGACGCCCCTCTGCGCTCAGGCTGGGACGAGGGAATACGGGCAATTGAACTGGTCGGTCGGCGTCGATTTCAATCAGCCCACGTTTTTCTCGCCGGCCACACGGTTCTTCGCGGGGGTGTTCGGGGAGCGCCAATCGCTCCGGAACATCTTCGTCCGCGACGCCTTCGGGTTGGACTTCGGGTTGAGCCGGTCGGTCGGCGGCAATGCCTTCCTGAATCTCAGGCTGCGGCCGCAGTTGAATCGGCTGGACGCCGCCGAGGTCATCCTCTGCGCGACATTCTCGGCGTGCGAGCCGGAAGACATCAATGTGCTCCAGGGTGCGAACTGGCTCTCACCGGTGGCTCTATCGTTCACGCAGGACCGGAGTGATCGCCTGTTCTCGCCCCGCTCGGGGTTCAGGGCACTCCTCGATCTGGAGGCCGCGAGCGGGATCACCGGGTCGGATTATTCCTACGTCAGGGCGGTCGCCGACGGGAGCCTCTATCGGAGCCTCGATCAGAGTACGGTGCTGGCCCTTCGCCTCCGGGCAGGCCGTATCGAGGCGGGAGCCTTTGAGGCCCTGCGCGTCCTCGGGGGTCAGCCCATCGAGATCGTGCCGCCGCAGAAGCGGTTCTACGGCGGTGGGGCCAACAGCGTCCGCGGGTTCGCCCAGAGCACCCTTGGCCCCCGCAGTCTTTCCGTGGGCGTCGGACAGCTCCTCCGTAGGCCGGCACCCGGCCAGGCCCCCGCCTGTCAGCCTACGGAGATTCGCACCTTGACCTGCGACGGGACGCCGCTGCTGGACCAGAACCCCTTCAGGGTGCGTCCCATCGGCGGGTTGGCCACCTTCGAAGGAAGCGTCGAGCTCCGCTTCGATTTCAGCGACGGCGTCCTGGGCGGTGCGGCCTTCGTCGATGTAGGACAGGTGTGGCCCACGGACTTCGACTTCGGAGGCCTGGAGTTGACCCCCGGGATCGGTCTTCGGTACAACACGCTGTTCGGTCCGGTCCGCCTGGACCTGGCCTATTCGTTCAGGGATCAGGAGCCCCTGCGCGTCGTCACGTCACAGATCCGGCCCTTCGTCCAGGGTCAGGACAGTGATGACGACCGCATCGACGTCGCCCCGGCGAATACCCACCCCTCCTGTCCCTGTGCTCCGGAGCTCATCGACTGGGTCATCTCGGAAGACCTGGCCCTGTTGTCGTCCCGGGTGTTGTTCGGAGACGATCCGGGGTTTTCCCTCCGCCGGTTCCAGATCCACTTCTCCATCGGCCAGGCTTTCTA
>JAHEKK010000705.1 GCA_024638395.1 Gemmatimonadota bacterium
GCGTCCGTATGGAGCGCCGGATCGTGAAGGTCCTGAAAGGTCTGGCCGAGTACCACGACATGTCTCTGGGCGACCTTCTCGAAGGCATCGTCCTCCACGCGTTCGAAGGGAAGGCGCCCTTCACGTCCCAGGACTCCCTGGAGCGGATCCAGGCGTTGAGGAAGGTCTACGACCTGGACCTGACCGCCGACGACAGCCACCGCTTCCGGGAGGACTCATGATATCGGGCGGTACCCACCTTCCACGACCCCGGACGTCGGCGGAGAAGATCCGACGCTTCGAGTCAGGGGCCATCGCGCCGGTGGCTTTCAAGCACGCGGACCACATCAGGATGGCCTGGCACTACCTCCAGGAGATGCCCTTGCTGGAGGCCCTGCCCCGCTACGGCCGGGGTCTTCTCGCCCTGGCCACCCGGGCCGGACGTCCGGACCGGTACCATGAGACCATCACCTGGGCGTTCATGTTCGTGATCCACGAACGGATGCTCGAGGCGCCGGACGTGGAGTACGAGACGTTCAGCGACCGGAACCCGGACCTGTTCGAATGGCCTGGCGGACCCCTGGGCCGGTACTACCATCCGGAGACGCTACAGAGCGAACGAGCACGCCGGTCGTTCCTGATGCCCGACCGCATCGAGGGCGCCTGAGTCCACGGGGTTCCTCCCCCCATCCGTCCGACGAGGCCTGAGCCCCGGGGCCCAACCCCGGGCCTCCCTACGACCCGACCCCGGTCCACCAGGACACTTCGGGGCGAACCGCTTCAGCCGCAGTGCTCGGCCTCGGGACAGGGATACCGTTCGTCTCCCAGCTCGACCTGGAGGGTGGCGTGGTGAATGTGGAATCGGTCGCCCAGGCCCTGCCGCACCCGGGTCAGGAATCCGTCGTCCGTCGGCCCGGCGGGCATGACCAGGTGGGCGGTCAGGGCCGTCTCCGTCGTACTCATCCCCCAGATATGCAGGTCGTGGACGCTGTCCACTCCGGCCAGGCTCGACAGGTACTGCTCCACCTGGACGGGATCGATGCCCTTCGGGACCGCGTCCACCGCCAGGTCGAAGGAATCCCTGAACAGGCCCCAGGTCCCGACCAGGATCACCAGCACGACGAGGAGGGACACGGCCGGGTCGATCCAGAACCAACCGGTGCGGAGAATGACCAGGCCGCTCACCACCACCCCCAGGGAGACGGCCGCGTCAGCGGCCATGTGGAGGTAGGCGCCCCGGACGTTCAGGTCATGGTCCTTCCCCGAATGGAAGAGCCACGCCGTCGCGCCGTTGATGGCCACACCGATGGCGGCAACCACGACCACGGTCATGCCTTCCACCGGTTGGGGGTTCATCGTCCGCTCCACGGCTTCCCACGCGATGACTCCCACCGCCATGAACAGGAGTACGGCTGAGCCCAGGGCCGCGAGGATGGTCGCCCGGCGGAAGCCGAAGGTCCGGCGAGCGGTCGCGCGCCTGGAGGCCAGAGACGCGGCGCCCCAGGCCAGGAGGAGCCCCAGCACATCGCTGGCGTTGTGCCCGGCGTCAGAGAGAAGGGCCAGGGACCCGCTGACCAGGCCGAACACCACCTCCGCCGCAACGAACGCAACGTTGAGGACCACGCCGATGAGGAAGGCGCGGTTGAAGTCGGAGGGGCCGTGGTGGTGGCCTCCCACGTGGGAGTGGGCCCCATGGTCATTGCTGTGACTCATGGTATGGAAGCTAGTCCCACTTTTGCGGCCCCGGGAATCGCCCCGGCCCTGGTCACCGCGCCGGGAGCCCGCCACTATGGAGAATGGACTGGACACGACGCGGATTCCTGGGTGCCGTACCGGCTGCAGCGGCCAGCGGGGCCAGTGCGCTGCGCGGGGAGACCGGCGTGCTGCCGGTCGCCGGGCACGGGGACGGAGAGCCACACGGAGGCCCCTCCAGGGCGCCGGTTCCCCAGGACCCTCTCGGCGTGCGGGCCGATTTTCCGGTCGCCAACTCCGAGACCTACCTGAACGCACCCTACATCACGCCTTCTCCCACCCCCGTCGTGGAGGCCGCCGCGCGCTTCATCGAACGGAAGGCCACCGATCCCGTATCGCTGGGAGACATGCTCGCCCAGGTCGACCGGGTCCGGGCGGGATTCGCCGGGCTGGTGGGCGCCGCGGAAGAGGAAGTGGGCACCCTGTTCGCCACGAGCGACGGGGAGAACGTGGTCACCCGAGCCCTGGATCTGGGCCGCGGGGACAACGTGGTCGTAGACGACCTCCACTACGAGACCACCTACCTGCTCTACGAGGAACTGGCCCGGACCCGTGGCGTCGAGCTCCGCATCGTGGAAAGCGTGGACGGTGCGGCGCCGGCCGAGCGGTACGAGCCGTGGGTGGACGGAAACACCCGCCTCGTATCGGTGTCCTGGGTCTCCCATCAGAACGGGTACCGCCACGATCTCCGATCCCTCGCAGAGCTCGCCCACGACCGGGACGCCTACCTCTACGTCGACGCGATCCAGGGGGTCGGCGCACTGGAGCTGGACGTCCGTCGGACCGGCGTCGATTTCCTCGCCGCGGGCACGTACAAGTGGCTTCT
>JAHEKK010000706.1 GCA_024638395.1 Gemmatimonadota bacterium
GGATCTGGCGAAGATCGCGATCATCGTCTGGACGGCGACCCTCGCCGTTCGAAAGCAGGGGGGGTTCAAGAGCTTCAGGCGGGGCATGGCCCCATTCCTGGTGGTTTGGGGGGCACTTCTCATTCCCATTGCCCTCGAGCCTGATTTCTCCACGGCGGCCCTCGTGGGGCTGTTGGGAGCTACCGTGCTATTCGCCGCAGGGGGGCGGATCGCCCACTTCCTGCTGCTGGGCCTCGTGACGGCTCCGGTCCTGTACTTGAAGCTCTCGACGGGCTACCGGGGAGCCAGGTGGAACTCCCTATTCCTCAATCCCGGCGACGCTCCCATGGGCGCCGGCTTTCAGAGCTACCAGAGCCTCATCGCCGTGGGCTCGGTCGGCTTGACGGGGCTGGGGTTCGGGGAAGGGCAGCAGAAGTACGGATTCCTGCCCGAAGCCCATAACGACTTCATCTTTGCCATGATCGGTGAAGAGTGGGGGTTCGTCGGTGTGCTTCTGGTGGTGTCGGCCTATGTCAGCCTGATCCTCGTGGGGTTCCGGATCGCCCGGCGAGCCAGGGACCTCATGGGGGAATTCCTGGCGATCGGGGTGACGAGCCTCATCGCCTTCCAGGCCTTCTTCCATATGGGCGTCGGGCTGGGCGTGCTGCCTTCGACAGGGCTGGCGCTGCCCCTCATGTCCTACGGCCGTTCCAACATGCTGGTCACCCTCGCGGCATTGGGCATCCTCCTCTCGGTCGCGAGAGAGGCCCCAGAGGGCCGGTCCGGACGCCGCATCCACAGGGCGGCGGCGTGACCGTGGTGGTCTTCTCCGGGGGAGGCACGGGCGGGCACCTGTACCCGGCCCTGGCGATCGCTGACGCCCTCATTCGCCTTCGCCCGGACGTGCGGCCCCATTTCGTGGGCGCCCGTCGGGGGATCGAGGCGAGGGTGCTCCCGGAGCGAGGGCTCCCTCACACACTCCTCGAGGTCGAAGGGCTATCCCGGACCCATGCCCTCAGCAACCTGCGGGTCCTGGCTCATCTGGGCCGGGCCACGTGGTCGCTGGTACGGGCGTTTCGAAGGATGAAACCCTCCGCGATCGTCCTGACCGGAGGGTACGCGTCGGCGCCGGCGGGACTCGCCGGAGCCGCACTGAGGCTGCCGATCGTGGTACAGGAGCAGAACGAACAACCGGGCTTGACCACCAAGCTCCTGGCGCGTTGGGCGACGCAGATTCATCTGGCCTATCCCGAGGCGGCGACCAAGCTCCCGCCCGGGGCTCGAGAGGTGGCCCGCACGACGGGCAACCCGATCCGGCCGCCGACGCACATTGCACGGGCGGACGCCAGGGCGGTCTTCGACCTGCCGGCGGACGGGCAAGTCGTCCTGGTGGTGGGAGGGAGTCAGGGATCCGCCGCATTGAACGAGCTGTTCACCGAGGTGGTCACGGTCGACCGAATCGGCGGTGCGACCCATGTGCTGTGGGCCACCGGGCCGGCCCATTTCGAGCAGGTTCGGGCCCGCCTGGGAGACGCTCATGAGGCGGGTGTTCGCCTCGTGCCCTACATCGACGACATGGCCTCGGCCTTGGCTGCCGTCGACCTGGCCGTGTCGAGGGCCGGAGCCATGACCACGTCGGAGCTCCTGGCCTGGGGTGTGCCGGCTCTTCTGGTCCCCCTTCCCACGGCTGCCGAGGACCATCAGACCCGGAACGCCGAAGCCCTCGATGCGGCGGGTGTCGCCGTCCATCTTCCCGAACGGGGCCTGACGGGAGAGGCGCTTTGGGCCCGGGCGGCCGCGCTGCTGGAAGACGCCGACGCCCTCGCGGCCATGAGGCGCCGGGGATTGGAACGGGCCCGACCCCACGGAGCACGAGATCTGGCCCAGGCCGTGTCCCAGCTGTTGCCGGCCCCGCAGGAGGTGGTGGCGTGACCGCCTACGACCCGCCTGGGGCCCGGAGCGAATCGGCTGTGCGGCACCGGCGGCGCCCTCAGCCACGAGAGCTGCCACCGGGCCCGGTCCATTTCATGGGGGTCGGTGGGGCAGGCATGGAGCCTCTCGCCGAGCTCATGCTTCGGGGGGGACTGCGCGTGTCCGGGTGCGACCAGAAGGTCCGCCCGGGTCTGGAACGGCTGACATCCATCGGACTCGTCATGTCCGAAGGGCATGGTCCGGAGCATCTGGAAGAAGCGGCGGTGCTCGTGATCACGTCGGCGGTCCCTCCCGATCATCCCGAGGTCCTGGCCGCCCGAGAACGGGGCATTCCGGTCTTCAAGCGGGCGGAGGCCCTGGGCGCCCTGGTGAACCGTGGCCGACTCGTGGCCCTCGCCGGGACGCACGGGAAGACGACCACGACCGCCTTGACCACCCATGTACTGGCCGGAGCGGGTCTGGATCCGACTGGGCTCGTGGGGGGAGAGGTGCTGGGCTGGAACGGCAATCTCAGGCTCGGGGCCTCGGACCTCTTCGTGGTCGAAGCGGATGAGTACGACCGGTCCTTTCACACCTTGACGCCCGATGTGGCGGTGGTCACCAACGTCGAAGCCGATCATCTCG
>JAHEKK010000707.1 GCA_024638395.1 Gemmatimonadota bacterium
GATATAGGTGCCGCAGCGACACAAGTTGCGGTTCATGGCGCGGTCGATGTCCTCGTCAGTGGGATCCGAGATGCGCTCCAAGAGGGCCGATGCGGCCATGAGCTGCCCCGCCTGGCAATATCCGCACTGTGGGACGTCGAGCTCACGCCACGCTTGCTGAAGCGGATGGGTACCGTCGGGAGACAGGCCCTCGATGGTGGTGACCTCGTCACCCTCCACCGTGCTCATGCGCACCTGGCAGCTGCGGGTGGTGCGTCCGTTGACATGGACCGTGCAGGCGCCGCACTCGGAAACGCCACATCCGAACTTGGTGCCCTTGAGATCCAGCATGTCGCGGAGCACCCAGAGCAGGGGCATGTCGGGAGGAGCGTCGACGGTAACCTGCGCTCCATTGAGCGTGAACGTGACAGGCATACTTCGTTTCCTTGATAGGCGCCCTGGTAAGGCGGTCGGTGCGAACGTCCCCTGATCGTAAGGGGCGAGACCACTAGTAGTCCAGCGTCAGGCTACGCAGGCGCGGGAGCGGCGGCGGTTCCCATGACCCGCCGGTAGAGGATTCCATTGGCGAGGGCCACCAGCCCGAAGGCCAAGAGGGCGTCCAGGATGTTCCAGCCGTAGAAGTTCCCGGGGTGGCTGTAGTGGTTCATGTAGATGGCGCTGACGGAGGCGAACAGAAGCCACACGAGGCCGAAGGCCTTGAAGGAGGCGGTGACGTCTCCCCCCTTGAGCACCGGCCGCAGCATGTGGAAGAGCCAGGTGGCGCAGCCCCACATGACGAAGTTGTAGGCGTAGGAGGTGATCCAATCCCACGTGGTGAAGGTCTGATTGAAATACTCGGGAGATGCCTCCATCGCGGCGAAGAGACGGGGGAAGATGAATGGCGTCTCGAGAAGCGGTGTCACGATGTAGCGGATCAGATTCAGGAGCACTACGAGGACCAGAAAGCGTATGAAAGTCATCGTTCCGTCTCGCTCATGGGCTATTCTCCCTCCAGGTCGACGTCGTGAATCCGAAGTCGCAGGGGTGGTCGGGCGCCACCCCTGCCGGATCCCAGCCCCGGCGCGGCGGCGGATGGGTCGAGCTCCCTGTCCGGGCGGTCTCCAGCCGACGTGGGGTCGTCCGGACGGGCCTGGTGGTACTCGGTGACGGACTGAAATGCAGCGACCAGAGACAGGAGCCGCTCCTCTCCGAACGGTCTCCCTCCGATGAGTCCCCCCAAGGGAAGTCGCCGCCCGGAGGCGTCGTCGAAACCGATAGGGAATGACATCAAAGGGAGTCCTACCATGTCGAAGGCCAGGTGATTGTCCAGTGCTACAACGTCGCAGTCGCTGAAGAATGTGAACAGAATCCGGTCCAGGAGCGCCAGCTTGGCCCGCTGACCCTTGAGGTACTCGTCGCCCGAGAGGAGGAGCCCGTTGATCCACGGGGACAGCGACACGCCAAAGAGCCGGACGTCTTCCTTGAGGTACTGGATGAAGGGTTCGGTGCGCTCCGGTAGTCGGACATTGTTGAGGTCAAACGAGGTGAGGGTCTCCCACTGCTCGGGCCAGTAGACCTCCCGGACGACGGCCCCCAGACGCCCGAACGTGTCGAGCATCTCCCGCCGGGCACGGGCTCGGGCGCGGTTCTCGCCGTCCTCTCCCTCGTCGAAAAAATCGGGGATGACCCCGATCGTGATGGGCCACCGTAGGCTCCCTGCTCGAGGCGGCGTGGCAGCCCGGAGATAGTCCGGGACCGGCGGAAGGCCCTGTGTTCGGGGATCCCGCGGGTCGGATCCGGCCATGACCTGAAGCATCAGGGCGGCGTCCATGGCGTCCCTGGCGATGGGGCCGGGGTGGTCGCGCGTGTAGGTCAGGGGGATGATTCCGTTGAGGGATACGCGGCCCATGGTGGGCTTGAGTCCCGTCAGTCCCTGGGCCGCGCTCGGTACCGTAATGGACCCTCCCGTCTGCGTGCCGGTGCTGCTGGGCGCCAGGCGGGCCGCAACCGCTGTCGCGGATCCGCTCGACGACCCTCCGGGGCTCACGGAATCGTCTCCGGGAGCCCATGCGTTGACGGTGGTGCGAGTACCGTCGGGTGTGGTGGCCCGTGTCGTGGCCAGGGGACCCATCTGGGTCTTGCCGAGAACCACTCCGCCGGCGGCCCTGAGACGCGTCACGGAGGTGGCGTCGAAGTCCGGGATCCATTCCTGGAAGATCAGGGAGTTGGCCGTGGTCAAGAGACCCCGGGTGGCGTAGTTGTCCTTGAGGGCCAGTGGGGCACCGTGCAGAAGACCCCGGCGGGGTGCAGCGTCCAAGGCGCGGGCCGCCTCGAGCACCTGATCTTCGGGGACCGCGTTGAAGGCCTGCAGGATCCCGTCGTAGGAACGAATCCGGCGGAGGCAAGCCTGGGCCCAATCGACTACGGTGACGCTGCGCTCCCGGACGGCCTGGATTCCCTGGGCCAGGGTCCATTCCGTGGGATCGGCCACCTGGGGGACCGGCACCGTTGGCATTGTCGTTGGGCCGTCGGCGCGGGAAGATGCGCCTGTCTCC
>JAHEKK010000708.1 GCA_024638395.1 Gemmatimonadota bacterium
CGCGGCGGCACTTCTGAGCGCAACTGGAGCCACCGCGGGTGCGGACCGGGATCTCACCGGTGATCGCCCGGGAACGACAGCTCGAGGATTCTGAAGGTGGGCGGCAAGCGAAAGCGAACCGTTAGCATACGGGTCCCCGTCCCCCTGGCAACAAGAGGTGGCTACCTCCCTCGACCGCGCTCCTCGGGCACGGCCGCTCCCGTACGACTGGGCCCAACCGCCATCCTGGTGGCGGGGCTCTGGGCCCCCGAGGCGAGCACCGTGGTCCGCTAGCGGTCCTCGACCTCGGCCGGGTAGCATCGGTTCGAGGCCGCGGAGACGCCCGTCGACACTCACTTGAAGGGTCGACATGCTCGGAGAACGTCCAATGCGGAACCACCGGATTCTAGCCTTCGTCCTTCCCATGGCCCTCGCCGCGTGCTCATCCGGGGCCGGCGGCGGCGGTGGGTCCTGGGAGCTCGATCACCTTCCCCCCGTGGTGTTGGGTGGAGGCGGGGGCCTCATCGAGTTGGACATCTCGGTCAACCAACCGGCCCAATTGGTGGCCTCCTTCGCCCCCTATTCCGAGGAGGAAGACGAGGACGAGGGGTTCGACGCGACCATCGGCATCATGCCCGGCACCCAGGCCATGAGTGTCGAGATCCCCGGTGACGTCTACATCTATCTGGAACTGGGCATTCCCGATGCGGAGGTCGGGGCCCTCTTCGAATGGTCCGTCGCCGTCGACGGCCGGCAGATCTGGTACGAAAAGGACCGATTGGACGACCCTCTGGGGCCGGGCTACGCCTTCTTCGGGCAAGTCGAAGCAGACGACCTGGCGGACCTCAGGGCGTGGGCGGACTACTAGGTATAATGCCCCGGGAGGCTGCTCACTGAAGCCCGACGAGTTGGTTGGAGCTTGGCTGAGGACTTCCTGTCGGATGCGGTGCGCCGGCCCCGGTCTGTCGCCGGCTTCGGCAGGCCTGTCGATTGACCACTCGTGACCGGCGCGTGCGCGTGTTTGGTCAATCGAACCCGCTATGGCAGTTCAATTGACGGTTCGACCGGTACACAACCCCGGCCCACGCCGTTTTGACTTCCTCGGGTGAGGTCAATCGTCCATCGGCCCGGACCGGGAGTCGCGCGAGGACGATCCACCCCGTCACCACCGTCCCTGGGCGGACTACTAGGCCGGGCCTCTCCGCTTCCTTGTAATATTTCCATTTTGGATATATCCATTATGGGAATTCAAAGGAAGGAGAGATCTCAATGGGAGCAGCAGACGCACGGTGGGCCCCTCACCTGCCACTGAAGCCCTACGTCGCTGCCATCATGGGCGAGTTGGCCGGTGGTCCCCTTCACGGCTATGCCCTGATGACGCGCCTGGAGGGATTCAAAGGGGGCCGTGGAATCGGACCCGCGACGCTGTATCGCACGCTGGACCGGTTGGTGACAGAGGGATGGATCCGTCCGGTCCAGAGCGCCTCGCCGTCGGCCCGGCGGGGCTCGACCTACGCCCTTACCTCTTCGGGGCGCGGCGTTCTCTCGGCTGAGGTGGCCAGGCTCGAGGGGTGGACCAGAAACGCGAAGGCGGCCCTGGGCTCCTCGGCCGCCGAATGAAGCCCCCGCCGGGGCTGCCCGTTCACCGGGCCACGTTGCGGTTCTACCCACGAGCCTTCCGAAGGGACCACGGCCAGCAGACCCTCGCGCTGGTACGAACAGGTCTGGCGGCGGCCCGTGCACGTGGTGGTCTGGGAACGGTCTGGCGACGGACACTCGTCGACCTTGTACGCAACCTGCCAGGCGCTTGGCGAGACGCTGCGTCCGCTACTCTGCGGTCACGACGGGAAGGCGGGGAAGCGGGAGGTGGACTGGGCCCGAACCTGTCACGTGGCGCGAGGCGAGTTCTGCGCAGCCCGGGATATGCGGCTTCGGTGGCCCTCACCCTCGGCGTCAGCCTCGGCTCTCTCGGGAGCGTGGCCGCGATGGTGGAACGAGCCATCCTGGAACCCCTGCCGTACCAACACCCCGACCGGCTGTTGATGATCACCGAGACAAGCCGTGGAGACCGGATCTCGACCGCCTACCTCAACTACCTGGATTGGAGACGGGAAGCCACCACCCTGGAAGAGATGGGGATGTTCGTTCCCGAGGGCGTAACGTGGACCGGAAACGGGCCGGCGAGTCGTCACCTGAGTGTCGCGGCCTCCTCGAGCCTGTTCACGACCCTGGGGGTGGGCGCGGCCGTCGGGCGCACCTTGAGCGACGCAGCCGATCGTGACGGTGGGCCTCTCGAGGTCGTGCTCTCCGATGCATTCTGGAAGAGCGCCTTTGGGGGCGACGTCACGGTTGTCGGGAGGTCCATGGTCCTCAACGACGCCAGTTGGGAAATCGTGGGCGTCATGCCTCCGTACTTCGACTTCCCGGGTGGGATCATCGTCCCTCGCGCTGACATGTTCACCTCCGTCGGTCCTTCGGTCCCGACCTGGCAGGACCGTGGCTCCCATCCCGGGATCTACGTCATCGGTCGCATGGTGGAGGGCTCATCTCAAC
>JAHEKK010000709.1 GCA_024638395.1 Gemmatimonadota bacterium
GTCCGGCCGGACGTCGATATCCCACATGGCGATGCGCGACCCGGACGCCTCACTCCCGAAGCCGAAGCGAGTGGGAGCGTTCTGAGGTAGGTCGCCGGCGGTCCCCGCCATGACGGCGGCGTCGGTTCCGGCGACGGCCGAGGCCGAGGGGGGCGCGGGCTCACCCGAGGTGCAGGAGGAAAGGGCGAAGACCGCCGTCGTCAGCGCAGCCGGCCAGCAGGTGCGTACCGTAAGGGCGGCCCTCAGAGAGGGGCTCATACCAACTCCCCCAGTCCGAATGTCACCTCGCCCGTCCTCGCGATCCTCCACGCCCGTTGATGGTTCTGGTGATAGGAGGTCTGTGGACCCCGGGCCTCCCAAAGCTGCTGGACAGAGGGTTGGACATAGCCCGTCTCATCCGTGGCACGGCTGAGGATGAGCGTATCGCGTCCATTCCACTCGAACAGGTGACGGAAGCGCACCGTCGACTGCGGAAAGATGGGGCCTTGGAGCTCCGCCGGAGTCCAGTTTCGCCCGCCGTCCGTGCTCACGTCGACTCGGGTGATGCGCCCCCTACCCGACCACGCCAGACCCCGGATCTCCCACCAGCCCTCCTCCGGCAGGACATAAGGGTAGGAGGGGAAGGTGATGACCGACTTGGCGTCCATCACCAGGCTGAACTGCCGCGCGGTCCCGTCGCCGAGGGGATCCGTGTACCGCGACGTTTCGTCCCGCGTATGCGTCGGCTGATCGGTCACCTCGATGCGGCGAAGCCACTTCACGTTGGTATTGCCCTCGAGCCCGGGTATGAAGAGGCGCAGCGGATACCCCTGCTCCGGCCGGATCATCTCACCGTTTTGGCCGAATGCCAGAAGCGCGCCTTCCAGGAGGTCGAGAGGCACGCTTCGGGACATTACCGCCGAGTCGCTGCCCTCTGCGAGAATCCAACTCGCTCCGTCGCGGACGCCCACTTCGCGCAGGATGGTGGACAGCGGGACCCCGGTCCACTCGCTCGTGCTCAGGAGACCGTCGATGGCCTGGACCGTGACCTCCGTCGGCATCCGATCCCGGCTGTAAACGCCGCCACCGTTACCGGAGCACTCGAGAAAGCGGATCCGGGAAACGCGCGGGTACCGCATGAGGTCGTCCATGGTGAACACCATGGGCCGGTCCACCATCCCGTGGACGAGAAGCTCGTGATTCTCCAGGCGGATGTCGGGGATGCCCGCGTGATGTCGCTCGAAGTGGAGGTCGGCAGGGGTGATCGTCCCCATGAGTTCGTGAAGGGGCGTCCTCGACGAAGACGAGAGCGCCTCGGTCCGCAGCAGCCGCTCGGGACGCTCGGTCGGGGCCCGCTGCCCCACGGGTGAGACGAGGCGCCCCGGGACCTTCGTCGGGTCGGGCGGCGGGGCTTCCTGGGCGTCCAGTCGAATGGCATCCGTCTGGGTGCGGATCAGCCCTGCGGCGACGACTCCCGACGCCGTCGTGATCCACGCGCGGCGAGACAGCTTCGAAGACGAGTCCAACGCTTTCCTCCGAGCAGAGTAGCGAACGTCGCCCAACCTGCGACGCAGGGCCGGTTGAAACCAGGGGTGGTCATGCCGACGCGGCATGTGCCGCACCCCGCGGACGCCGACCTTCTACGAAAGGCGACCGCTGGAGTACAGGGGTGCGGCTGGACGAGGGGGCACACGCCGGTCAGATTGGGCTCGGGAACTCTCTCCCCGAAGGACCCGACATCCCAGGAAGGACTCGCCGTATGCACCGCACTCTGCTCATCTGCTCCTGTATGACGCTGGCCCTGACGCTGCCAGCAGCCGGTCAGGACCCTGTCGACCTCCCGCCGCAGTTCTCCGACCCCATGCCTCTGCACCACGACGGCAGGGGTCTTGGTCCGTTCACACGGCCGGTGTCCACGGATTCGCACCGGGCTCAGTTGTATTTCGATCAGGGGGTGCAACTGCTCTACGCCTTCGCCCCCGGCGAGGCCGCAAGGTCATTTCGGGAGGCGTGGAAGATCGACCCCGAGTGCGCCATGTGCTACTTCGGCGAAGCGTGGGCCTGGGGCTCATACCTCAACGGTCCCATGACGCCGGCGGATGCGCCTCGGGCGCACGCCGCCATTCAGAAGGCCCTCGAGCACATCGACGGGACCACCGAGGTGGAGCGGACGCTTATCGAGGCGATGGCGGTTCGATACGAGCCCGAGCACGACGCCGACAGGCGCCGCGAGCTCGACGAGTTGTGGGCGGAGACGATCAACGACGTCTACGAGAAGTATCCCCATGACCTCGAAGCCGGTTTCCTCGCAGGTGAGTCGCTCATGCTCTTGCAGCCGCGAAGGGGGCGCTGGGACGTTCACAATCCCGAGGTCCAGGAGATCCACCGGGTCCTCGAGTCCGTCCTGGATCAGGACATCACCCACCCCGGCGCGTGTCACCTGTACATCCATGCGACCGAGCCCACCCAGGAGCCGGGCAAGGCCGAGGCCTGCGCCGATCACCTCGGCCAGTCCATCCCCGGGGCGAGTCACATCCAGCACATGCCGTCCCA
>JAHEKK010000080.1 GCA_024638395.1 Gemmatimonadota bacterium
GGATGTTGGGGATCAACCGGAAGTCCATCCGGACCCTGGCCTCGTTGGGGATGATCGTCTTCCTTCCCGGGCCGGTGTATCCGGCGATCATCCCCTGGATGTTGGCCGTGGGCTCGTAGGCGCGCGCCCGGATCGCGTCCACCCCGTCCCGCCCTAGTGCGAACTCCCGGATTCCCCACTCGTCCTTCAGGGCATGGAGATCTACCCGTGCGGCTTTGTCTGCCAGTTGGGCTTCGTCGTCGGGGCCGAGCTGCCAGATTCCTTCGTCCCAGTCTTCGATGAGTATGCGGCGATTCCGGTCGAGGATCGTGTTGAGCGCCCAAATCAACTCCCACACCGGTGACTCTACCAGGGGGAAGTTCAAGGAGTGGACATCCATCTTCGCTCCGCGAGCGATGAGCTCGACGAAGAGAACGGACTTGAGGCCCAGCGAGACATCGGGGACCTCCGTGCCCGTTTCCATGGACCCGTCCAGGCAGTGCATGCCGTCGGCCCGTAGCAGCTCTTTGTTGCGTGCTGCCCACGCGGCAAGGTTCGGTGATCCGATCTCCTCTTCCCCCTCGATCAAAAGCTTGAGGTTGACCGGCACCTCGCCTCGGACCTCGAGAAAGGCCTTGGCAGCCTTGTTGAAGGCCAGCACCCCCGACTTGTTGTCCGTCGATCCCCTGCCATAGAGGATCCCGTCGATGACCTCGGCTGACCACGGTCCACCGTGGGTCCACTCGTCGAGGGGCTCCGGGGGTTGGACGTCGTAGTGGGAGTAACACAGGAGCGTCTTGGGGGATCTCCCCGTTTCGACGTGGCCGAAGACGACCGGGGGACCCTCCTCCAACTCGTGAAACTCAGCGGGCAGCCCATCTTCGTGCATCATGTCACGGACCAGCGCGGCACACTCGCGGAGACCCACCCCCTGGGCGGATATGGACGGCTGCCGAACCAGGCGTTGAAGATCCCGGACGCACTCCTCGGCATGGGCATCGATCCAGTCGTAGATGGGCTGCATGGTCATCGTGCGCGCTGCTCCTGGGAAAGCTCCCATGCATCCAACCGCCGACCCGACAGGTGCATGGGACGGCGGGCTAGGTAAGAAAACGCCGGAGCAAGCAGGATGGGATCGACCCACTTCTCCCGCAGCTCCGGAGGGTAGTTCGCCTCCGACATGGGTGTGTGCATGTACATGCCCGGCGTGACGGTCACGGAGAGGATGCCGTCCGCCTCACCCTCCAGGGCCAGGCATTTGGAGAACCCTTCCAGGGCATGCTTGGATGCACAGTAGGCGGACTCCTCGGTGAATCCCTCGACGCCGGACCGGGAGGACACGAAGACGAGGACACCACCCCTCTTCTTCATGTCTGCCCACACGGCCCTGGCGAGCTGGAACGCTGCCTGAATTCCCACATTGAGCGTGGCCTGGAAGGTCTCGAGGCTCACCGCCTCCACCGGCTCCACCTTCAGGATCGCGGCGTTGTGGATGAGGGTATCCACGGGTTGGGTCACGACCTGGTCGATGGCATGCGCCGTGGCGCTCGAATCGGACAAGTCGACGCAAGCGAAAACGGCACCCGGACACGCCGCCGCCGTACGGCGGAGTCCCTCTTCATTCCGGTCCATGAGGATCAGCCGGGCGCCGAGTCCGTGGAAGTGCCGCGCAATCGCCGCCCCGAGCCCCTGGGCCGCCCCGGTGACCAGCACGACCTGCCCCGGGACCGGTCGCTCGGCTCTACCCTCCCCACGCCCCTCAGACATCGGTGGGAACCTCACCGGGACGGACCCACCGGCGTTCGCTCCCCGACATTCGCACTGCGTCCAGCACCCTCTGGTTCGCCAGACCGTCGGCGAAGGTCGCTCCCCGGGCCGGGTGGCGTCCCTCACGGATCGCGGAGATCAACTCCTGCATCAGACCCACGACCGAGACGTTCCAGATGCCGGCGTTCACCCCGGGGAGGTCCGCGTTGGGATCGGTGACGGAGACGTCCTGGAAATCCTCCCCCGCCCGGGCAAACAACAGGCGCTCGTCGTCGTTGGACAGCGTGAGGCTACCACCGGATCCGAAAATCCGTGTGGCGTTCCCCATGTTATGGGCGGCTACGCCGGACATGAACACCTGGGCGACCGCGCCCGACAGCATCTCCAGGGTGAAGAACGCAACGTCGTCTGCCGTGGCCGTCCACGGCTCTCCCGTGTCCGGATCCACCCGATCCGGCACCATGACCTGCGCGGCCCCGGTCACCCACGCTACCTCGCCCAGCCACCACCGAAGCAGGTCGACCTGGTGGCTTCCGTTGGCCCCGAGACGACCCCCGCCTTTCTTGGCCGAGCTCCACCAGTCCCCTCTGGGGCGGCTCGCCGGGTCCGCCCAACTCTTCCCGACGTTGGAAATGTCGATGTGCCGGATCTCTCCCAGCTCGCCTCCGTGGATGAGCTCTGCGATGCGCATGCGGTTGGGATTGAAGCGCAACTCGTGGTCGATCATGTGCACCCGCTCTGCCGATTCGGCCGCTTCAAGCATCCGCGCGGCCTCGACCGCGTTCATGGCCGTGGGCTTCTCGCACAACACGTGGGCACCGGCCTGTATGGCCGCCAGGGTCTGGGGCTCGTGAAGGACGGTGGGGGTGGCAATGCAGACCAGGTCGAAGGAATGGGAGGCCAGCATCTTCTCCCAGTCGTCATACGCGTGGGGAACCTCGAAGGCGTCGGCCGCGCTTCGGGCACTCTCCAGACGCGCCGAGGCCAACGCTACGACGTTGGCCCCCTCTACGTGGCGCAGAGCAGGCAAGAATGCGGCTTTGGCGAAGCTGGCCCCGATAATTCCAACGTTCATGTACCTGTGTGATCTCCACCTGGAGGCTCGTGCGAAGTCTGCCACCTTCGGCGACCGGGCCTCTCGAGTCAACTCGCCAGTCACACGATCCGCCGATCGCTACCTTCCACCGCCCAGCATACCGGCCACCTCCTCCCGCAGCTCCCCTACGACGTCAGCGTCCCCCGTCTCCCAAAGCCCTGCCGCAACCCTGAACAGCGCATTGGCCTCGTCCGTTCTGCCAGCGGCTTGCTCGATCCTCCCCGCCCGGAGGGCAGCGACCGCGGTGTAGAACCCTACCCAGGTGTTGTCCACGAAGGACCGATACAAAGGAAGCGCCTCGGCGCTCCGGCCCATTTCGGACAACCGCTCTGCCAGGTGGAACCGGAGAGCGGGCTCCGGATACCACGAGCCTCCGAACGGGTCATGCACACGCCAGAGCTCGTAGGCGGATTGGGCGAGAGCGAGTGCCTCAACGTGCGATCCCCGCCGTACTGATAGCCTGGCGTTGATGTCCGCCATCAAGGCATCCGGCCACTGCGGTGGCGTTCCCGTCCGCTGGAATCCGTCCAGGGCAACGACGTATGCGCTCGCGGTCAGGGTATCGCCGAACACTGCATGATGCGTTGCAGCGGCCCACGCCGCAGCCCAAACCTCGGGACGGGAGTCGATGTACGCGGGGAGGGAGTCGGCAGGCGCGAACTGAGCCAGGGCACTAGCAGCAGCGTGGGCCAGGTCCTCTCGGCCCACGCCGACCAAGGCCGCTGCAACCAGTCGGCGGTCGATCGTGAGCTGTGGATAGACCTCAAGGGGGTCGGCCGTGGTGGCGGAGTCCACAGCCGCCAGTCGTCCCCTGGCTAGCCAGATCTGGAGAAGGCCGTTCCTTCCGAGGGACTGGTGCCGCGTGGGGCGCCTCGGCGCCATGAGCCAGCGGCACCACAGCTCGGCTCGGGCGGGATCCTGCTTACGCGTCCAACGGAGCACGGCAATCGCCGTCGGAAGATCCGCGTCCTCAAGGGTGTCGAAGATGGAATCGAGGTCCTCTGCCCGCGCCTGAATCACGGACAAGCTCGCGGCAACGCCCGTGGTCAACGGACTTTCCGGAGCCACGGCCTTCATCCGGTCTATCCACGTGCGGGCCCCCTCGTAGTCTCCATCCTGAAACGCAAAGGAGACGCGATTCTCGAGGAGAGGCAGGTTCGTGGAGTCGAGGGCGATCGCCGCCTCGTAGGCCTCGAGAGCAGCGCTCCTCTCGGCCCCGATCTGCCATCCGTAGGACCGGAGGACCATGCTCAGATTGAAGCGCGCGCTCACATCGGTGGGGTCGATGTCCAGAATCTGTTCCAAAGCCGCGGCAGCGGCCGCGCCATCGGTCCAGTTCATGGCCTCGGCCGCCCGTACGCGTAGCCGACCCCTCAAGGGGAGGGCCTCCGAGTAGCGGAGCGCCCGATCTACGATCTCGGTAAGCCCCGTCAACGGCTGGGCGTTCGTTCGCAGAACCCAGGAGAGAACCTCGAGATGCGCCACGTGGGCCAGGGCGAAAGTCGAGTCCAGGCCCACCGAGCGCTCCACTTCCTCCAGGGCCCGGTTCAGATCTCCCCGACGCTGGTGGCTCATCGCCGCCAAATACGCCTTCAGGGCTTCGGGGTTCGCCGTCAGCCATTGCTGGACGTCGGGAACGTTCGGATCGACGTCGCGATCCCAGAGGACACCGACGAGGTCCACGACGATCTGGTTCACGAGAGACCCGAGTTGATCGACGTCCGCCGAAGCACGTAGGGAGTGAAGTTCCGACCCACTCCGCCCATCGTGCACCCGGACGCTCACCTCCAGGGATCGTCCGGCCTGAACCACGGTCCCCGTCACGTAACGGGCCGCGTCGAAGCGGCGAGAGGCGTCCCGAATACGGTCCTGTGCCTGGACAGGCAACGCGATGGCGCCGGCTTGGAGGAGCGGCTGCCACAGCGCTCCTGGGTCAATGACCGACAGGCCGGGGACTCCGTCCAGGCCCACTACGACCAGCTCGGCGATGCCCTCACCGAGCTCGTTCTCGTCCAGGCTCACGGTCGCGAAGGGAAAGACGGCGACGCGAGTACCCTCGGCGCCAGGGCCGGCCGTCAAACGGAGCGCAACGAGGGCGGCTCCCGCAACGAGGCCAACCAGGAGAAGGGCTCCGACGGACCTACGGGTCACCCGTGAAGCCATGCCGGCCAACGCGGTGGACTTGGCGCCCGTTTCCCGCCGGACTTCGAAGAGCCAGGCGAGCACGAGGGCGAGGGGGAACCCCAGAATAGACCCACCCACCACGACCGAGAGGAGCACCTCCGGCAGGTGTAGAGCGGGGACGGCGATCTCGGCCACTTGCCACAATACGAACGCCCCGCCGGCATAGAGGCCCGCGACCCGGTAGACCCTGCGACGCTGGAGCTCCGCCAGGAATGCGCGAACCCCCTTCAGCTCCTCGTCCATGTAGGGACCTCCGGGTCAGGCTACCGAGGTCGGAACATGGCCTTCGCGACCAAGGCCGAGCAAGGAAACCAAAGGCGAGGAGCTCTACGCAGGTCCCGGCCAGACAGACCTGACCATCAGGTGCGTTCCCGGAGCCGCGGGTCCAGGAAGTCACGGAGCCAGTCCCCGAGAATGTTGAAGCTCAGCACGGTGAGCATGATGGCCACCCCGGGAAAGACCGCCAACCACCACTTGTTGGCCACCAGCGTGTCACGGCTCTCCGCCAACATGCTCCCCCAGGTGGGAACCGACGGAGGCACCCCCAGTCCGAGAAACGAGAGGGCTGCCTCCGACAGGATGACACTGGCGACGTTGAAGGAAGCGATGACGGTGAGGGGCGCGAGAATATTGGGAAGAATCGTCCGGAAGATGATGGACACCGTGCTGTCCCCCAGGGCCCGGGCCGCCTCAACGAATTCCTTTTCCCGAAGAGACAGCGTGTCCGCCCGTACGATGCGTGCATAGGTGACCCACTGACCCACGCCGAGCACCAGGATGAGGTTCCCCACCCCCGACCCCAGCACCACGAGGAAGAGAATGGCCAGGAGGATGAACGGGAAAGCCAGTTGGATATCTCCGACTCGCATGATGAGGTCGTCCACCCAGCCGCCGAAGTAGCCCGACAGGAGTCCGGCGACAATCCCGATCCCCCCGCCGACGGCGATGGCGGCAAACCCGACCAGGAGAGACACCCGGGCTCCGTAGAGGAGGCGGGAGAGCACGTCGCGACCCAGGGCGTCCGAGCCCAACCAGAACAAGGACCCATCCGGCCCGACAGCCATGGGGTCGGCCAGGCGGAGCACCAGGTTCTGGCGGTTGGGGTCGAAAGGCGAAAGCACCGGCCCGAAGGCCGCCGCTACGGAGGCGAAGAAGAGGAAGGCCACGGCGAGGAGCGGCCACTTGGAGGCGACCATGATACGCAGGGCTCGACGAGCGCCGTGTTCCGTCGGGACCGCCGCCCGGCTCATGCCCGCCCCTCCGAGAGCTTCATCCTGGGATCGAGTCGAACGTACACCAGATCGACTAGCAGGTTGAGGAGGATGAAGACCCCTGCCAGAAGGGTGACACCGGCCTGGACCAAGGGGATGTCCCGCTGGTTGATGGCAGCGAAGAGGAGCCGGCCGATCCCCGGATAGCTGAAGACCGTTTCCACCACGACCACTCCACCCAGCAGAAAGCCGAACTCGAGACCGATGATCGTCACCACCGGCAACCAGGCGTTTCGCATCGCGTGGTGGATGAGCACGCGCCGTTCCGAGAGCCCCTTGGACCGTGCCGTTCGGACGTAGTCCTGCTCCAGCACCTCAAGCAGCGACGACCGGATGAGACGCGTGTTCCGCGCCAGTGAGTAGGTCCCCACCGCGATCCCCGGAAGAATGAGGTGGTAGAGCGTCCGGGGGAGATTCGCGAAAGCCACGCCCACATCCCCCGCCAGCAGCGGGGTGAGGAAAGGCACATGGCCGGAGATGGGGAACCAACGCAGATACAGTCCGAAGAAGAGGATCATCATGATCCCCATCCAGAAGTTCGGGATGGACTGGCCGAACATGGCGAAGGTCGTGATGGACCCGTCCCAGGCCGTGCCCCGGTTGATGGCCGAGAGGATTCCGAGGGGTATGGCCACGACGATCGCGATGAACATCGAGAAGATGGCCAGCTCGATGGTGGCCGGCAGCGCCTCCAGGACGATCTCCATGGCGGGCTGTCGATAGGACAGCGATTGGCCGAAGTCACCCCGGGTCAGATCACCGACATAGCTCAGGTATTGCTCGTGCAGCGGCCGATCGAACCCCAGGGCCCGGCGTGCCGCCTCGATCTCTTCCAGTGAGGCCCTTTCGCTCACGAAGAGGTACGTGGGATCACCCCCGGCCTGGAGGGCGAGGAACGTCACGAGGGTCACGCCAACGATGACGACGACGCTCTGGAGGAGCCGCCTGAGGACGTAGGATCCCATGGCGCCGGCTCTTCAGGACCTCGGAGGGGTCATCGGAGACGCGCCTCGAACAAGTGGACCCGCTCGTCTCTGCGAGCGGTCCATTCGATCCGGTTGGACACGCCGTAGAAGTCGGGCTGGAAGTACATGTGCAACCACGGCCCGTCGTCGTAGAACACCTGCAGCATCTCGTCGACGATCGCCCGCGTCTCTTCAGGGGTCCCGGCCTCGGCCAGGTCGGCCCAGCGACTGAACCAGCGCTCGTCATCCCAGTGGGTGTAGTTCGTCCCCGAGTCCACGTCGGCCAGATCCGTCATGTCGTAGATGGGACTCCAGAGTCCACCTCCGGTCCCCAGGAAGAAGAGAGGACCCATGCTCCGTTCACGGAGGAGCGGAGTATAGACGGAGGCCCATTCCAGGAGATCCAGCTCCACGTCCAACCCCACGTCTTCCAGGTACTGGGTGATGGCAAGGACGACGTTCACATCGTTCACATAGCGTCCGCGGCCCGCTTGAAACCGGATGGCGAAGCGCGTCCCGTCTTCTCCGCGGGGCCACCCCGCTTCGTCCAACAGCCGCTCCGCCGTCGGCGGGTCATAGGGGTAGGGGGTCAGGCCGGGGTGGTCGTTCGGGGGATTCACGAGCCCCGTGGCCCGATCGCATTCGGTGCTTAGGAGCTGCCGGCAAATCGTCGGAACGTCCACCGCGTACTGGAGGGCCCTTCGCACGCGAGGATCCTGGATCGCGTCCCCTCCCGGCATCTGTCTCGAGGCGTCAGACAGGTTGAAGCCCAGGTACATCCTCCGTGTGCCGGACACCACCTGCACCTCCGCGCGGCCGGAAGCGTTGATAGCGTCCATCTGCTCCGGAACGACGTTCGTAATGATGTCCACATTCCCGGCGATCAACTCCGCAGTCCGGGTCGAAGCCTCCGGAATGATTCGCCAGACGATCCGCTGGAAGCTCCCGGGATCCCGCACCTTTTCCAGCACGACCTCGGACCCCCGCGTCCATGAGGCCAGCCTGTAGGGACCTGACCCGATCGGGTTCGATGCCGCCTCATCGAGGGTCATCTCCTCGTAGCTGTCCTTGCAGTGGATGTGGACTTCCGTGAGAAGGCCGAAGGCAATGGGGTTCTTGCGCGCCAGATTGACCTGCACCCGGAGGTCGTCGAGGGCCACGGCGCCCTGAAAGCCGATGGATGTGTATACGAATCCCGGGATGTTCCCCGTGAACCGGTTCTCGGGGTCGCCGATCCGGTTGAAGGTGTACGCCGCGTCCTCCGCGGTGAGGGCCTCACCATCATGGCAGGTCAGCCCCTCCCGGAGCGTGTATACATATGCGGTGCCGTCGTCGGAGATCTCCATCGTATGCGCCAGGTCCGGCAGGTGATCCCCGTCCGGACTCAGGGAGAACAGGCTGCTGAAGATGTGCTGGGCAATGTTGTCGTTGTCCCGACTGGAGATCATCCCGGGCTCGAACGTCGTGATGTCGGCGCTGAGACCCACGACGATGGTGTCCTCCGATTGTTGGGAACAACCGGTCAGTGCGAGCACCATCCCGAGGAGCCAGGCCGCCGTCAGGCCGCCGCCGTGGGTTCGTCGCCTCATCCTGTCATCCTTCCGGTTCATGAAGAGTCACGGTGCCTTCGCCGCTCGCCGACCGGACGCAAGCCTCAACCATCCGAAGAGAGTTCAGGTGATCGAAACCCGGACACGGGAGGGGCGTGCCGTGTCTCAGGTGGCCCACGAAGTCCTCCAGCAGCGCCCGGGCATCGTCTACCCAGGGCTCCTCCTCCGGCAAGGGCACCGGAGTCAGGGCAGGGTCGTCCCTTCGAGCATACGCCAGGTCACCGAACATCTCTCTCTGGACTGCGATTCCGTGACGACATTCGGTCCTCCAATCGAAGCTCATCGTCCGCCAGTTGCCTGCCCAGGTCCCCTGGTAGGTGACCTCGATGCCCCCCGTGAAGGTGATGAGGGCAGCCACGTTGGCGTGGCCGTCATACATGGACCACGAGGGATTGAAGGTGCGGGCCGAGATACCAACGGGCTCGGCATCGTAGACGAAGCGCATGAGATCGAAATGGTGGATGGACTGCTCCCAAAGCATGGGGTAGGGCATCGCAAGGGGATACTTGTTGAGTCGGGGAAGTTGCCCGTCCCTCCAACGCTCATATGTAAAGCGGCCGAACTCGGGCGGACCCAACCGGTCCGGTGCAAACAGCATCTTCAGGGCTCGAGTCACGGCCAGATAGCGGAAGTTGAGCCCCACAGCCAACGGAATGCCGGCAACGGCTGACGCAGATACATGGGCCTCCGCGTCAGCCAGGCTGTCCGCCAACGGCTTTTCGGCGAGGATCGCGAGTCCGGCGGCACACGCCGCGGCAATCTGCCCGTGGCGACCCCCCGGCGGGGTGCACAAGAGGGCCACGTCGGCGTCGACCCGGCCCGCCACTTCTTCCAGTGAGGGTCCCCCGACGGCACCGGGGATCTCGGCAGAGGCGCCGGCCAGGCGACCTGGATCCGTCTCGACCAGGCCCACCACGTCACAGCCGGGGTGTTCCTCCAGAACCCGCCGCCAGACGCGGGAACGCGCACCGATTCCCACGAGCACGAACCGCAGGGCTCTCACGGAACACCGACCTCGGTCATCAGGGCCG